>CALDUL010000009.1 GCA_937923575.1 uncultured Algimonas sp. | reverse complement strand
ACGGAAATGTTGATCGTGCCCGGCCCCTGCGGGACAATGGTGCCGCCCGTGCCGCGGATGGCCACCGGTTCGGCCTCGAACCCGCTCACATCGCCCAGCCGCGCGAGCTCCCGGCGCGAACCCGACAAGCTCAGCGCGGGCACCCAGTCATACCAGATCGGCGCAACGCGACCCTCTCTCATGGCGCGCATGTAAGCGTTCTCCGCATCGTAGACGGCCTGCAGATCGGCGCCGTCTGGCGGCGGTAGCGTGAGCGTACTTTGCGTGAGCGACGACAGCGGCCCATCGACAGTTTTCAAGACATTGGATTTCAGCGCAATGGACATTGTGGCTCCTATTCACCGTCCATCTGCATACGCATGAGCGGGAGCGGCGGGCCTTGCTCGGTAATCGAACTAACGTCCGCTCATCACCCGCGCGATCACCTCTTCCGCATTGACGACCGTGCAGAACTCGCCGTCGAGATTGGCCAGGCTCACTGCCTGCACGACTGCGCTGTCTATGCCCGCCCGGTCGAATGTGCTGCAGGCGTCGCCAACGAGGGTCACGTCGAAGCCGAGGTTGCCGGCCATGCGCGTGGTCGTGGAGACGCAGTGGTTCGTCGTCAGCCCGCAGATGACCAGCTCATCTGTGCCGCGCGCTCGAAGCTGCTCTTCGAGCGTCGTGCCGATGAAGCCGGAGTTCACCGATTTGCCGATCACGGCTTCGCTCTTACGCGGGGCGGTGGCTGGGATGAATGCGTGGCCGGGCGTCCCGGGCTGCAGCGGGCTACCTGGCGTATCGCTATCATGTCGAATGTGCACGACGGGCAGCTGCGCGGCGCGAAAGGCGGAGAGCAACGCGGCCGCGCGTTCCGGCCCATCGGGATTGGACGGATTGCCACCCCAATGGGCGTCATTGTCGAGCAAACCCTTTTGCATGTCGACGAGTAGGAGGGTGGGCATAAATTCCACTAGCAAAGGGGGGCGAAGAGGGCGCGAAATTTCTCAATGCGCACACGCGACTAAGTGGCGATGTCATATCACATGACTTGCCAGTTGAAAAATCTGCGATAGAGCGCGCCGATAGTACCGACAAAAAAGCGCCCCGAAGGGCGCTTTTCAAGCGATTAGATCGAGCATCGGATTTTCAGCATACCGAGCAGAATCCTGTCCTCTGCCTTTCCGCTCGCCCATGGCTCGCGGCACGACGCTATTTTCGATCGGCAATCGAAAATTCGGATTCGCCGACCACTTACGTGTTCATGCTGTCGAAGAACTCGCCATTGCTCTTGGTGTCCTTCATCTTGCCGAGCAGGAACTCGATCGCGTCCATTGTGCCCATCGGGTTGAGGATGCGGCGCAGGATGTAGGTCTTGGTGAGCTCGGCCGGCGGGACAAGCAGCTCTTCCTTCCGTGTGCCCGACTTGGTGACGTCGATGGCCGGGAAGATGCGCTTGTCGGCGACTTTGCGGTCGAGGATGATCTCGGAGTTACCCGTACCCTTGAACTCCTCGAAGATGACTTCGTCCATCTTGGAGCCGGTTTCGATCAGCGCGGTCGCGATGATGGTCAGTGAGCCGCCGTCCTCGATGTTGCGCGCCGCACCGAAGAAGCGCTTTGGGCGTTGCAGGGCGTTGGCGTCGACACCACCGGTGAGGACTTTGCCAGAGCTCGGCACGACGGTGTTATAGGCGCGACCAAGACGGGTGATCGAGTCGAGCAGTATCACGACATCCTTGCCGCTCTCGACTAGCCTCTTGGCCTTCTGGATCACCATTTCGGCGACCTGGACGTGGCGGGTCGGCGGCTCATCAAAGGTGGAGGACACGACCTCGCCCTTCACGGAGCGTTGCATGTCGGTCACTTCCTCCGGCCGTTCGTCGATCAGCAGCACCATGACGTAGCATTCCGGGTGGTTGAGCTCGATGGAGTGGGCGATATTCTGCAGCAGCACGGTCTTACCGGTGCGCGGCGGCGCGACAATCAGCGCGCGCTGGCCCTTGCCAATCGGCGCGACGATATCGATGACGCGACCCGAAGTGTCCTTGGCCGTCGGGTCTTCCAGCTCCATCTTGAAGCGCTGGTCGGGATAGAGCGGGGTGAGGTTGTCGAAGTGGGCCTTCATCCGCGCCTGTTCGGGCGTGGAGAAGTTGATCTCCTCGACCGTCTTGATCGCGAAATAGCGCTCGTTGTTTTTCGGAGCGGACACGAGGCCCGACACCGTGTCGCCAGTCCGAAGCCCCATTTTGCGGATCTTCTGAGGCGACACATAGATGTCGTCAGGCCCGGCGAGATAGTTGGCTTCCGGCGCGCGCAGATAGCCGAAACCGTCCTTGAGGACTTCGAGCACGCCGCGGCCGCGAACTTCGACACCGCGTTCGGCGAGCTCTTTTAGGACTTCGAAGAAGATGTCCTGCTTGCGCATGGAGCCGGGATTATCGATCCCGACTTCCTCGGCGAAGCGGTTCAGCGCGCCGGGTTTCATGTCTTTCAGGTCGTCCAGCGAGATGGTCTCGAGCTGATCGACGGGTTTATCGACTGTCATGTTCTGTCTTTGTAATCTGGCGCCCGGCGAAACTGCCGTGGGGCGCGGAAGGTGTATTCGGGTGCAGTGTGTGAGACTGGCTTGAGGGAGGGTTGCGCGGGAGACTTGAAAGTCTCGATTCGCGCCAAACACGCCGGACGGGTGCGATCTATGAGTTACGCCGGGCGTGACAATGCGTCAAGCGAAAGGCGTCAAGCGCTCTGCTCTTCCTGCTATCTTCGTGTGGGTGTTGTGTTCATGCGGATTGCGCTAAGGGGACACATGATCCGAACTCTATTGCTTTCCGCGACTCTTGTTCTCTTCGCCTTGCCCGCCGCCGCGCAGGCTGGAGACGCTGATGCGGTGTTTGGCGACTGGCGCACGGAAGACGGCGGAGCAGTGCTGCGCATCGCGCCGTGCAGCGAGACCGAGCCCGCGCCCTGCGGTATCGTGCTGTCCGCCGACATTCCCGAAGGCGCGCCGACGACGGACGTCAACAACGCCGACCCTGCCTTGCGCGATCAGCCCATCATCGGCTTGACCATGCTCGACGGGTTTGAGCGGTCCAAGGACAAGTGGAAGAGCGGCCGCATCTACAATCCCGAGGATGGCAAGAGCTACAAGTCCTCGCTTGAAGTCAGAGACGACGCGCCGAACGTCTTGCGCGTGAAGGGCTGCATCGCCTTCCTATGCCAAACGCAGAAATGGACGCGGGT
>CALDUL010000008.1 GCA_937923575.1 uncultured Algimonas sp. | reverse complement strand
TCTCCGACGATGGAGGAGGGGACGCTTGCCAAATGGCTCGTCAAGGAGGGAGACACCGTCGCTAGCGGCGACGTGCTGGCCGAGATCGAGACGGACAAGGCGACCATGGAGGTCGAGGCCGTGGACGAAGGCACGGTGGCGAAGCTGCTGGTCGCGGACGGCTCGGAAGGTGTGAAGGTCAATGCGCCGATCGCGCTGCTGCTGGAAGACGGCGAGGATGCGAGCGCGCTGGACGGCTACTCCGCAGGCGGAGCGGGCAAGACGGCCGAAGCCGCGCCGCAGACGCCGGACGGCGCGACCAAGGGCGGAGCGAAGGACGACACCGCTGCCGCTGATGCGCGGCAGACGCGCTACGCGGCCGAGCCGAAGTCAGCCCCTGCGACCGGATCGGGCGACCGCGTGTTTGCCTCGCCGCTGGCCAAGCGTCTCGCCGAGCAGGCTGGGCTGGACCTTGCGTCCATCACGGGCACCGGGCCGAACGGCCGGATCGTGAAAGCGGATGTGGAGAAGGCCAAGTCGGCTCCCAAGGCCGAAGCGCCGAAAGCGGCCCCTCAAGCGACCGCCGCACCCGCAGCCACGACCACCGAAGTTGGCGCTCCAAGAGGCGGCGGCGCCGAAGAGCTCGCCAAGATGGGCATCGAGCCGGGGACCTACCGTCTGGAGCCGTTGGACGGCGTGCAGAAGGTCATCGCGCGCCGCCTGACGAGCTCCAACGTCAATGTGCCGGACTTTCCGCTCACCATCGATTGCGAGATCGACGCGCTGCTCGCCATGCGCAAGGAGCTGAATGCGCAGGCGCCCGAAGGCGTGAAAGTCAGCGTCAACGACATGCTGATCCGGGCCTGCGCGCTGTCGCTCAAGGCGAACCCGGACACCAATGCGAGCTACACGACCACTGGCATCGCCTATCACAACAATGCCGATGTCGCCGTGGCCGTCGCGTCTGAACGCGGGCTGATCACGCCGATCGTGCGCGAGGCGGAGAACAAGGGTCTCTCGGTCATTTCGTCCGAGATGAAAGATCTCGCGGGCCGGGCGCGCGAGGGCAAGCTGAAGCCGCAGGAATATCAGGGCGGCACGTTCTCGATTTCCAACCTCGGCATGATGGGCATTCGCGAGTTCGGTTCCATCATCAACGAACCGCACGGCATGATCCTGTCGGTCGGGGCAGGCACGCAGCGGCCCGTGGTGAAGGAGGGTGCGCTGGCGATTGCGACGGTCATGACGGTCACGTTGACCTGCGACCACCGCGTGGTGGACGGCGCGGCTGGCGCGCGTTGGCTGCAGCACTTCCGTAAGCTGGTGGAAACGCCGCTGACGATGATGCTTTAGCCGGGACGTTGTGACCGCGAAGTAATTCGCGTGCCGGGCGAGCCGGCTTGAGGAACGCGCGCATAAACTCTACGTTAACCCTGTAGAGAAGGAGCGCGCCATGGTCGCAAAATATCTCATCGCCGGAGCCATTTCCGCTGCGCTAGCGGGTGGAGCGGTCTGGGCGGGTGCCGACTCGGGTGCTCTCGGCACCCTTCACAGTGCGGATCATCCGCATGACAAGGACTCGAATACCAAGCCCGAGACCAAAACTAGGACCGAGGTAAAATCCGACTCGCCGCGCGTGACGCGCCGCGAGATGGATAGCGACCGGAGTGCGCCGAGCGACTCGCGCTCGACCGTCGACAAGATGATGCGGTCCAAACCCAAGGAGACTAAGCCCGGGGACACAAACTCCGGGGACACAAAATCCGAGGATGCGAAGACGACCCGCCGATACGAAACCACGTCGGAAGATATCGGTCCGAGCTATGGCAGCGGTCACGGCGAAGAGGCGCATGACGAGACGGCAGCAAAGCCATCGATGATGATCGAGTCCAAGCCGGACGAAACCTCCGACAGCAAACCGCGTCGCGCATGGTTGGACGACTATCTGAAATCTCGCGATAGCGATGACGCGAAGCCGTCGGACGACTCCAGCCGCAAGACGATGGACAGAATCACACGCGACACCTCGCCCACACGCACGACCATCGAGACGATCGATAGCGACATCGAGTTGGAGCCCGGCCAGGGCAAGGCGACCAGCCGACTGCGCATCCGCGAAGGTGACGGAAAGACGACGATCATCCTGCGCAAGGACGATATGGCGACGGGCGATGATATTGACGCGCTGATGAAAAGCCTGCGTTCAGTCGACAGCGGCGCGTCGGGTGAGACCTATGCCATTCTGCTGGACGAGGCGAAGAAGCTCGAAATCGACGATATGCGCGACGATGCCTATATCAACATCATCGATTTCGCCAATGCGAATGATGATTTCGAGCGCGCCGAAGAGCTGGTGGACCGGCTGTCGACGCCCGATCTGCGCGACATCGCGCGCCAGCGTATCGGCATCGCCCACGCCAAGGCAGGCCATTTGGAAGCGGCGTTTGCGCTGATCGACGAGCTGGAAGTGTCAGAGCTGGCCGATCCAATACGGCTGGAGCTGATCCGCGCTGCCGCTCATGTCGATAAAGGCCGCCGCCACCGCTAATCCGGGTCTTTCGGGATTGGGCAAATTGGCATAGACCGCGCGGGTCTTACCCTTTCGCGCAAGGTCTACCCCATGGCTGAAACTACCATGTCCGACTTCGACGTCATCATCATTGGCTCCGGTCCCGGTGGCTATGTCACGGCCATTCGCGGTGCGCAGCTCGGCATGAAAGTCGCCATCGTCGAGAAGGCGGACCTCGGCGGCGTTTGCCTGAATTGGGGCTGTATCCCGACCAAGGCGATGCTCCGTTCTGCCGAAGTCTTTCACAATATGCAGCACGCCGACGCGTATGGGCTAAGCGCAGAGCCAAGCTACGACTTGGCGAAGATCGTCAAGCGTTCACGCAATATCGCGGCCCAGCTCTCGGCTGGCGTGAAGCACCTGATGAAGAAGAACAAGATCACCATCATTGGTGGTCACGCTTCGCTGAAAGCTGGAAAACCCGCGCCTATCGTTGTCGTGGACGGCAAGGATTACTCGGCGGATCACGTGATCGTCGCCTCCGGGGCGCGCGCCCGCGTCATTCCGCAGGCGGGTCTAGCACCCGATGGAAAGCTGATCTGGACCGCGCGCGAAGCTATGGTGCCCGACACCATCCCAGAGCGTCTGCTCGTCATCGGCTCCGGCGCGATCGGTATGGAATTTGCGAGCTTCTTCTCCGCATTTGGCGCCAACACGACCGTTGTCGAAATGATGGACCGGATCCTGCCGGCGGAAGATGCGGAAGTCTCCGCCTTCGCCAAGAAGTCGTTCGAAAAGCGTGGCCTCAATTTCATGCTCGGCACACAGGCCTCGCTAAAGACAGATGGCAATAGCGTCACGGCGACCTTCACCAAGGACGGCAAGACCAGCACGGCGGAGTTTGACCGCGTCATCCTCGCGGTCGGTATTGTCGGGAATGTCGAGGATATGGGTCTGGAAGACCTTGGAGTGAAAATCGACCGGACGCATATCGAAACCGACGGCTTTTCGCGCACCGGCGTGCCCGGTCTCTATGCCATTGGTGATGTCACAGGCGCGCCTTGGCTCGCGCACAAAGCGTCACACGAGGGCATTATCTGCATCGAGAAGATAGCGGGTCAGAATCCTCATCCGCTCGACACCAACCGGATTCCGGGCTGCACCTATTGCCACCCGCAGGTCGCCAGCGTCGGCTTGACCGAAGCTCAGGCGAAAGAGGCGGGCCATGAGGTCAAGGTCGGCAATTTCCCCTTTATCGGCAATGGCAAGGCCATCGCGCTGGGCGAGCCGGAAGGGTTCGTGAAGACCGTGTTTGATGCGGGCACCGGAGAGCTGCTCGGCGCGCATATGATCGGCGCGGAAGTGACGGAGCTGATCCAAGGTTACACGATCGCCCAGACGATGGAGACGACGGAGCACGAGCTGATCGAAACGGTCTTCCCGCATCCGACCCTGTCAGAAATGATGCATGAAGCGACCCTGTCGGCCTACGACCGCGTCATCCATTTCTAGTCGAGCAGGGCGGTCTAGTCGAGCAGGGCAGTCGCCGGATTATAGGCCCGTGGCGCGCGGCCACGGCGGAGCCATGCGGCGAAAGCCGTCTTCTTGGAAAGCATGGGCTTTTCGACATAGATCCATGACAGCCACGCCAGCGAGACGGTGACGGGTAGGGATAGCATAAACAGGCTCGTCACTCCGAGCTCCGGCAGCCAGTAGAAGACCAGCTGCAATATGGCCCAGTGATAGATGTAAATGCCGTAGGAAATGTCGTCGAGCGACTGCAGGACGCGCAGTTTGGGCACGCGCACATAAGCGACGAACATCACCAGCCACGCCATCAGCATGTTCATCGCGACCTCGATCACGGTCGTCTTGCTGAAGATCCAGCAGAGCCCCAACAGCACGGGCAGCGCCGCCCAGGAAAAGTTCACGCGATCGCGATAGGCATAAATCGTCGCGCCAAGACCATAGGCAATGCCAAAGCGCACCATGTTTGTGATCGTCCCGGGCATGTTGTCGAAGAAGCCGACTGACTGGCCGACGATCCACGCGCAAGAGGGCAGGGCGAACTGCGCCAGAACCATCCACTTCTTGCGCAGCAATCCCAGCGAGAAGGCGAGCAGCGTCGCGATATAGCACAGCACCTCAAAGCGCAGTGTCCACAGCGGCACTGAGCCGAATTGCTCCGCATTGGTCGCGAAGATGCCTGGCAGGCTCATATTGGTCTCGAAAAACGTCAGCACCCAAAGCGGCTGCATCAGCGTCTCGGGGTGGGTAAAATACTCCCACGCTGTCAGATTGGTCGCCAGCGGCCCGATGATAAGCAGGATAAAGGCGACATGCACAATGAGTGCTGGAAAGATTCGCAGGATGCGCGCCGCCGCAAATCCCGCCGCGTCTCCGCGGTAAAGCATTGATTTCGTGACAAGAAATCCGCTTGCCACAAAGAACAGGTTCACCGCCAGATAGCTGAAAGTGTAATGGAAAAAGATCTGCGGCTCTTGACTGGCATCGCGCAGCGCAATGCCAAAGGCATGACCAAGCATGACGAGCACGGCAAAGACCAGCCTCAAGGGCGTGAAGAAATTGTCGTGGCCGTCGCGAACTCGCACGGCATAGTTGTCCTGTTGCATCGGATTCACCTTCTCCACATGCCCTAACAAGGTTAAGGTCGTGATGATTTCTGCAAATCACGCGCCAGTTTTGCCGCAGTTAGAAAATCGAAGCGTTCAGACCTCTCCGCCCGGCGCCAATTTTGCTCAGTCTGCGCGGCAATCCGTCAGGGCAGCCATGCAACTGCACACTTGTGAATCTCCGGCGCGCGGGCCACATCGTCTCTCCAATGGCTACCCTCATCGACATCCAAAAGCGCCCGCGCCACCCGGAGAAGGTCAATCGGCCCGAAACCGAGGTCTTGCGCAAACCCAAATGGATCAGGGTCAAGGCTCCGACGTCTGAAGGCTATGCCAAAACGCGCAAGCTGGTGAAGGACAAGGGACTGGTCACGGTCTGCGAAGAGGCGGCTTGTCCGAACATTGGCGAGTGCTGGGAAAAGTCGCACGCGACTTTCATGATCCTGGGTGAGGTCTGCACCCGTGCCTGCGCCTTCTGCAATGTCGCGACCGGTCTGCCGCAGGCCGTTGATGCCTATGAGCCGACCAAGATCGCCGAAGCCGTGCGCGAGATGGAACTTCAGCACGTGGTCATCACGTCCGTCGACCGCGACGATCTGCCGGACGGGGGCGCACAGCACTTCGTCGATGTGATCAACGCGATCCGGGCGTCCTCTCCGAAGACGACGATTGAAATTCTGACGCCCGATTTCCTGCGCAAGGACGGCGCAGCAGAAGCCGTGATCGACGCAAAGCCCGACGTCTTCAACCACAATCTGGAAACTGTGCCGCGTCTCTATCTCTCGATCCGGCCGGGCGCGCGCTACTATCACAGCCTGCGCCTGCTGGAAAAAGTGAAGGAGCGCGATCCGAGCCAGTTCACAAAATCCGGCCTGATGGTCGGCCTCGGCGAGACTAAGCAGGAAGTGATGCAGGTCATGGACGACATGCGCGCCGCCGGCATCGATTTTTTGACCATTGGCCAATATCTGCAGCCGACCCGCCGTCATGCGAAACTGGAACGGTTTGTGACGCCGGATGAGTTCAAAGCCTACGAGACTATCGCACGCGCCAAGGGATTTCTCATGGTTTCGGCCAGCCCGCTGACCCGCTCGAGCTATCACGCCGATAGCGACTTTGCGGAGCTTCGCGCCGCGCGTCTGCTAAAGCTCGGTCACTAATGCCCAGCACGCATTTTGCCGAGCGCATTCCTTACGCGCCCGATTGCGTGATGGGGCTCGTCACCGATGTAGAGCGCTACCCAGATTTCGTTCCTGCCATGTCGGCTTTGCGCAAGACGCGGGATCTGCCCGACGGTTTCGAAGCCGAAGCGATGATCGCCTATAAAGGCATTCGTGAGAGTTTCGCCTCGCGTGTGACCATCGATCACGACGCACGCACGGTCATCGTGGAGAAAGCGCAGCGCGGCGGTCCGGTCAAAGCGCTAAAAAACAGCTGGAAATTCCACGCGCTCTCAGACGGTTCGACACTGGTCGATTTCCATGTCGAGGTGCGGCTGGTCTTTCCGCTGGAATCGCTGCTGCGGCAGAAATTCGATCAAGCCAAGAAGATGATACGCGATGTCTTCGTCGAACAGGCGCGGACACATTGTGAACAGATTGCGCCGTCTACGGCAGAGATCGACCTACTCGCGGAAGCCCGCGCGGCAGGGGTCAGCCTAGCTTAGACCGCGCGCTGTCTCGGTCAGCAGTTTGAGTGCGTGTAGCACAGCGTGGTCGCGCACGCGGTTGCGGCTATGACCTTCAAAGACCTTGCGCATGGAAATGACGCCTTGCGCACTGGCTAGTCCGAAGCAGACCGTGCCGACTGGCTTGTCCTTCGTGCCGCCGCCGGGACCTGCAATTCCAGTGATCGATAGCGCAATATCGACGCCGAGCCGTTCCCGCGCGCCTGCCGCCATGGCGTGGGCCACGGCTTCGCTGACGGCTCCATGCGCTTCCAGCAGGGCGTCTGGCACGCCGAGCAGCTCGGTTTTCAGCCGATTGGAATAGGTCTGCACCCCGCCTTCGAACACGGCGGAGCTCCCCGGCATGGCGGTGATGGCCGCGCCCAGCAGCCCGCCCGTGCAGCTCTCCGCAACCCCGATGGTCACGCCGGCCGCCTTGGCCGCCTCAAGACAATCCGCAGAGCGCTTGAAAAGATCGGCGAGAATCGGGTCGGTCATCGGGGGATCTCGACCGTTGCGATGGCCTGGGCCGCAATGCCCTCGCGGCGTCCGGTGAAGCCGAGGCCTTCGGTTGTCGTCGCTTTGACGGAGACGCGGGCAAGTGGGAGGCCGGTAATATCAGCGACCTTCGCGCGCATCGCTTCGCGGTAAGGCTTCACCTTGGGCCGCTCGCAGATCAGAGTGATGTCGGCATGGATGAGTGCCGCCCCCGCTTCATTTGCCAGCGCTACGGCATGGGCGAGAAAGCGGTCCGAACTCGCGCCCTTCCACTGCGGATCGGACGGCGGAAAGTGATCGCCAATATCGCCTTTCGCAACGGCGCCGAGAATCGCGTCGGTCAATGCGTGCAATCCCACATCGGCGTCCGAATGGCCGACGAGCGCCAGCGGGCTATCGACCTCGACGCCGCAGATCATCAGCGGTTTGTTTGACGTCTCCAGCCGGTGAACATCGAATCCGGAACCGGAGACGGAGATGGATGGGCCAGACAGCATGCCCTCCGCCTTGGCGAAGTCGGACGGCACTGTCACTTTGAAATTGGTTTCCGAGCCGGGTGTGAAGGCAAGGCTCAGACCCGCATCGCGCGCGATTGCAATATCGTCATGGGCGCTGGCGTCCGCGGGCAGGGCGTCAAAGGCGCGCTGGATGGCAGGCAGGCGAAAGGCTTGCGGTGTTTGCACGCGTTTTAGCCGGTCACGGTCAACCGCGGCGAAGTCCTCGCCCTTGATGGCATCGACGATGGCAAGGCTCGGAACTGCTCCATCGTGGGTGCGCAACGCCTCGATCAGCGGATCGACAAGTGCACGCGTCAGGAACGGGCGCGCGCCGTCATGGATAAAGACCTCGTCCACCTGTGTTCCGCGCAACGAATCTAGCCCTGCGCGTACAGATGCCGTACGGCTGGCACCGCCGATTACAGTCGTGAATTCGCCGGACAGCTGTGCAACGCGCGTGTCGCCCGATGCAACGACGATCACCATTCTGTCAAACAAGCCTAAAGACAGTGCAGCGTTGATGGTGTGTTGCAGCAGGGGTTTTGCCGCTACCACCCTGTATTGCTTTGGTATTCCGCCGCCCGCGCGTTCTCCACGCCCGGCAGCGACCAAAATGAGTGCGCGCACTGTCAAAACGGCGTCCGCCTGCTGCTGAATTATTGTGCGTGGTCTGAGCCTCGCCTAAGTCTCGTTCATGCCAAAGGCTCTTCATATCGGCAAGCTTGCGCTCAGGTCTCGCGTCCTCGTGGCGCCCATGTCCGGCGTAACCGATTTGCCGTTCCGCCGGATCCTGTCTCGCTATGGCGCCGGCGCTGTCGTGTCCGAGATGGTTGCCGGTGAGGGCATGGCGAAGGGCGACCCGGTCGGTCTCGCTCGCGCGGCCGGGGCCGAAGACATCACCCCCATGGCGGTGCAGCTGGTCGGGCGCGATCCCTACTGGATGGGTCGCGGCGCGGTGAAGCTGGAGGAAGCGGGCGCCAAGCTTATCGACATCAATTTCGGTTGCCCGGCGCGCAAGGTCGTCACCGGGATGAGCGGGTCTGCGCTGATGCGTGAACCCGCTTTGGCGAAGCGCATTGTGGCGGCTGTTGTGGCCGCGGTTGACGTACCCGTGACGGTCAAGATGCGGCTTGGTTGGGACGACGACAGCTTGAACGCGCCGGACATCGCGCGGGATGCGGTCGAAGTCGGAGCTCAGGCGGTGACGGTTCACGGCCGGACGCGCTGTCAGTTCTATGAGGGGGCGGCGGATTGGGACGCGGTGAAGGCAACGCGAGACGCCGTCGATGTGCCGCTCTTCGTCAATGGTGATGTCGCGGACGGGGCGTCGGCACGCTCGGCGATGGAGGCGTCCGGCGCAGACGGCGTCATGGTTGGTCGTTCGCTGATCGGAAAACCCTGGGCGCTGCATCCGATCATGGCAGAGGTCGACGGAACGGCTCTCCCCGCCGCGCCAACGGCTTCCGAGAAGACGCAGACCGCGCTCGATCACTACGCCGAAATTCTCGCCTTCTATCCAGAGCGCAAGGCCGTGCGGATCGCGCGCAAACACCTGCTGGGCTATTGCGACAGCGCCGGGCTTTCTGATGACGATCCGACGCGGCGCACGCTCGCGCGGAGCACGGATCCCGACGAAGTGCGCGAGCTACTCGCAACACTGTTCTCTCCGCGGAGGGCTGCAGCATGAATGATCCGCTGATCGAAGACTGGCCGTTTCCGCTGTTCAAACTCTCCGGCGACGCGGTGGCTTACGCCAATCTCGCCGCGCAGGAATGGACGGGCGAAGCGGCGCGAAAGCTGCGTGGGCAATCGCTCGACACTTTCGTGAAAGCCGAGCCGTCGCTCTCGGATCAGATCAATAAGGTGCGCGAGAGCGGAACGGCTCTGACGACGCGCGACTGCACCGTCAGCACGGGGCGCGGCGAACAACGCACCTGTCACGTTACTATCTACCCGGTCGAGGACGGGTTGGGCGTATCGCTCTGGCTGGCGGGTCCGAGGCCGAGGCAAGCGAGTGTCGGCGGCGCTGTCGTTACGGGCATGGGGCGCATGATCGCGCATGAGCTGAAGAACCCGCTCGCCGGGATAAAGGGCGCCGCCCAACTCCTGTCCGATGATGTGAAGACCGAGGAGGGGCGCGCGCTGCTCGAACTCATCAGCTCGGAGATCGACCGCATTCGCCGTCTGGCCGATCGGATGGAGACGCTGGGCGACCACGATCCGGAAGGCGGGCAGCCCGTCAACGTTCACGCACTGCTGCGACAGGCCCGCCGCATCATTGGGTCTGCCGAGCCGCGCATCTCGTTCACGGAGCGCTATGACCCATCGCTCCCTCATGCTTCGGGCGATGCGGACACGCTGCAACAGGCGCTGCTGAATCTGATCAAGAACGCGCAGGAGGCCCTAGAAAACACAGAGGCGCCCGAGATCACGCTGACAACGACCTACCGTTCCGGCGTGACGGGACGGCAGGGTGATAATCATGTGCGGCGTAATCTTCCGATAGAAATTCGCGTCACCGACAACGGCCCAGGTATTCCACCGGAGCTGCAGGATCAGATTTTCCAGCCGTTTGTTACGACCAAGCCGTCCGGTCAGGGGCTTGGCCTCTCGCTCGTGTCCAAAGTCGCGCAGGCGCATGGCGGTCTGGTCGAAGTCCATTCGCGGCCCGGCAAGACCACCGTCTCCATTCTTCTTCCCGCTCCCCTTCCAGCATCCGAGGTTTCGCCATGAAGTACGACGTCCTGCTTGCCGATGATGATGATAGCATCCGGCTCGTGCTGTCCAAGGCTCTGACCCGCGCCGGACACAGCGTTCGCGCCACCGACAATCCTCATACTCTGATGAAGTGGGTCGAAGCCGGCGCAGGTGACATCGTTCTCACCGATGTGATGATGAGCGGCTCCGAGATTTTCGAGCACCTGCCGCGCATGACGGAGCTGCGCCCGAAGCTGCCGGTCGTGGTCATTTCTGCGAACAACACGGTCAACACCGCACTTAAATCCGGACAGCACCGCGTGTTCGAATATGTGCCAAAACCATTCGATCTGGACGAGGTCACTTCGGCCATCATGCGCGCCGGGCAGTCGGTCGGGCCGCGTCGCGCCAAGCCGGCGAGCAATCGCAAGGGCTTGCCGATGATCGGGCGCTCTGCCGCCATGCAGCCCGTCTTCCGCGCCGTGTCGCGTTTCGCAGCCGCCAACCTGCCCGTTCTGATTCAGGGCCCGGTCGGAACGGGCAAGGATCTGGTCGCGCAGCTGTTGCATGACGGCGGGCCGCGGGGTGACCGACCCTTCCTGCGCACAACCGATTTTGCCAATACTTCGCTGACGCTGCAAAAGGTCAATGGCGGCGATCTCTATGTCGACGAGGTCGCGGAGCTCTCATCAGAACAGCAGGAGTATCTGCTCACATTTCTAACGGAGGCCGAGCTGATCCCGGCGTCGGAGCGTCCGCGCCTGATCTGTGCCACGCGCAAGGATTTGCGAGCGAGCGTAGAGACAGGCGAATTTCGGGACGATCTGCTCTTCCGTATCAATGTCGCGGAAATCCGCATTCCGTCACTCTCAGAGCGCGACCGGGACACGGTCGAACTGGCCGAGAACTTTCTCTCGCTCGCCAGCCCGCATCAAACACGGCGCTTTTCCGCCGAAGCTCTGGAAATCCTCCATCGCCATGATTGGAACGGAAATGTGCGGGAACTGGAGAATATCGTGCGCCGTCTCGCCGTGCTCTATTCGGATGATGTTATTTCCGGTCCGATGGTGCTTCAAGAGCTCACAAAGGACATTCGCCCCGCAGATGCAGGCGACGCCGGAAGCGGGAGCGCTTTGGACAAGTCGTTGGAGGCGGCCTGCCGATCCTTGCTGGCATCCGATTATGAGGGCGATGATGGGTCGCGCTACACCACGGCATTGGGTTGGGTGGAACAACCACTCATCACCGAAGCGCTGCGGCTGACGGGAGGCAACAGAGCTAAGGCGGCCGACCTGCTCGGTATTCACCGCAACACGTTGCGCACGCGGTTGAAAGCCTTGGGTGTGTCGTAAGTCTCCCGATAGGAGCCCTGCCCAAGACTGTTGAATACGGGTCACACCGTGATAAAGATGCAACAGGGTAGGGCGCGTATTTCCGACTTCCGGAGCGCAGCAGGGAGAGCAGAGCCGCATGGTCGTGATTACGCCCGACAGCCTGCCGTCTGATTCACCCGGCGAATCCGCGCGTGACGGTCTGCGCGATCGGGCGCGCACAAATACGCGCGATATCATTCTGCGCGAACCCACCCCGTCAGCCCCGTCGACCTTGCCGCGTATCGCGAGGTCCGCCCTGTTCGGCGTAATCTTCAGTTCCGCCATCGTATTGACGGTGATGGGCGCGACGCTGAGCTTCTCGAATAGCGAGGCGCAGATCGGTCTCGCCTATGACATTTTGCGCGCCAATCTTTTCGTCATTGCGCTTCTGGCGGCCTATCTTGGCTACCGCATCTACATCAATCTGTTCGCGCCGAGCCATGGCGGCTCCGCGCCGCTACTACACCGCCGCTTCGTGGCCATCTTCAGCTTTGCGGCGCTCGTGCCTGCCATCATCATTGGCGCTTTCTCGGCATCGCTGATCTCCCGCAATATCAACGGCCTTTTCGGCGCCGGTGTGCGGGACAACATGGAAGCCGCGCGAGTCGTGCTGTCGGATTATTACGACCAGGAGGTCGATGATCTGACGTCCGACACCAGCGTGGTGCTGAGCGGGTTGAGCAATCGCGAGACCGGCATCGCCGACCGCATTTCCCTGACTGCCGAGCTTCAATTCATCGCGCGGGTGAGGGATCTCGATGCCATCATCTTGCTGCGCGATGATGGGCAGGTTCTGGCGCAGGCCTTGGGTCCGCGTGCGCCCGCGTTCGAGGTGCCGCGCCCGGAGATGCTGCAGACCGTCAGCGCCGAGAATGTCGAATTCATGCAGAATGACGAGAGCAACTACATCATCGGACTGGCCCGCCTCGCGCCCGACTCCGACACATTGCTCTACACTGGGCGGATGCTGCGATCGTCTTCCGAGGTGTTGTCCAATATTCGCGGTATCGATGAGGCCTCGCGCCGGATCGACGGCTTCACGGCGTCTCAAGCGCGGATGAACCGCATCTTCGCGCTAACCTTTATCGAAACAGTCCTGCTCCTGCTCATCGCAGCAACGCTGCTTGGCCTCGTGCTTGCGAACCGGATCATCAGCCCGCTGTCCTCGCTCATCGATGCAGCGGAGCGCATTCGCGGCGGGGACATGGGTGCGCGGGTGTCGGTCTCCGGTGAGTGGGGCGAGATTTCCGACCTCGGCTCTGCTTTCAACAGAATGAGCCAGCAGCTCAACAGCCAGCGCGACGCGCTGGTGCGAGAGCACGATGTGTCGGAAGAACGCCGTCAGTTCTCCGAGGCCGTGCTGTCCGGCGTGCGCGCGGGCGTGCTCGGCTTGACCGAGAAGGGCAAGATCACGCTCATGAACGCATCGGCCGAACGTCTGCTCGGCCTGTCGTCCGGCGCGCTCGTAGGTCGGTCGATTGCCGAAGCGCTACCTGAGTTCGGTGCGGCGTTTGCGAGAGCGCGCGAGAGCGTCATGGGTACGGCCGAAGACCAGATCACCTTTGAAACGGACGACGGCTCGATGAATATCGACCTGCGGATCGCCGCTTACCGTGCCGCCGCGAATGGTCGTGGGCAGACGCGTGGGCAAGACACAGGCTGGGTGGTAACCTTTGACGACATGACGCGCCTTGTCGCCGCGCAGCGCCATTCCGCCTGGCGCGAGGTCGCGCGCCGGATCGCTCACGAGATCAAGAACCCGCTGACGCCGATCCAGCTCTCGGCCGAACGATTGTCGCGAAAATACGGAAAAGTCCTTACCGAGGACCGTGAGGTGTTCGACAATTGCACGCAGACCATCGTGCGACAGGTCGGCTCGCTGGAACGCATGGTGGACGCTTTTTCCGCCTTCGCGCGCATGCCTCAGCCGGAGTTCGAGAATGAAGATCTTGCGGACGTGCTCGCAGACGTGCTGTTTGAGCAGGGCGTGGCCTTTCCGAATGTCGCCTTCCGTCGCGTGGGCGATTGGCCCGGCGCGGTGCCCGTGCGCGCCGATGAGCGGCTATTGATCCAGGCGCTCACCAATATCTACAAAAACGCCGCGGAAGCCGTGATGCGCAATGCCGACCAGCAGCCAGATAGCTGGGAGGGGCGCGTAGAGACCAGCCTGCGCCGCCGTACGGACCAAATAGAGATCGTCGTGCGCGACAACGGCCCCGGCTTCCCGGACAGCGACATTGACCGCCTGCTCGAACCCTATGTGACGTCGCGCGACGGCGGCACGGGGCTTGGCCTGCCCATCGTGAAGCGCATCGTCGAGGATCACGGCGGTCGACTGTCTCTGATGACCCGCGATGACGGCCGCCCGGGCGCGCAGGTTACAGTCTCCCTCCCCCTCTCAACACAGGATAATCCATGAGCCAGAGCACACATGACATCCTGATCGTCGAAGATGAGGTGGACATTCGCACGATGATGGCGGGCATCCTTCAGGACGAAGGTTTCGAGACACGAGAAGCGGCGACATCAGACGAAGCGCTGGCGTCTGTTCGTTCGCGCGCGCCCAACCTCGTCATTCTCGATGTCTGGCTCAAGGGCAGCTCGATGGACGGGATCGAATTGCTCGACACGTTAAAGCAGAGCGCGCCGGACCTGCCGGTCATCATTATTTCCGGCCACGGGACGGTGGAGACGGCCGTCTCCGCCATCCGCAAGGGCGCCTATGACTACATCGTCAAGCCATTCAAGGCGGACAAGCTGATCGTGACGGCCACCCGCGCGCTCGAGGCCGCGCAGCTGCGGCGCGAGAACCGGGAGCTGAAGGACAAGACACCGGTCGTCGACACGCTGATCGGCGAGAGCCCGCAGATGGCGCAGCTGCGCGCCAAAATCCTGCGCATCGCTGGGACCAATTCGCGCGTGCTGATCAGCGGTGCGTCGGGCACGGGCAAGGAGTTGATCGCGCGGCTGATCCATCGCCACAGTACGCGGGCCGGCGGGCCTTTCCGTGCGGTCAATGCGGCGTCCATGGTCCCGGAGCGGGTCGAGGCAGAGCTGTTCGGAACGGAAACCAGTAACGGCGCCGTCAAATCCGGCCTGCTGGAGCGGGCTCATAACGGAACGCTCTATTTGGACGAAGTCGCGGACATGCCGCTGGAAACGCAAGGCAAGCTGCTGCGCTTGCTCGTCGAGCAGCGATTCCAGCGCCTCGGTGGACAGGACGATGTGCAGGTGGATGTGCGCGTCATCACCTCCAGCTCGCGCGACCTGATGGAGCAGGTCGGGTTGGGGCGCTTTCGCGAAGATCTGTTTCACCGCCTCAACGTCATGCCACTGGAAGCGCCTTCACTATCAGAGCGCCGCGACGATATTCCGGCGCTAGTGGGTCACTTCATCACTCAGCTGGCCGGCTCGACCGGGCTCCCCGCGCGCACTATCGGGCCTGACGCCATGGCCGCGCTGCAGGCGCATGACTGGCCGGGCAACGTCCGCCAGCTGCGCAACAATGTGGAGCGGCTGCTCATTCTCGCGACAGGCGATGCAAGTCAGCCGATCACGCTGTCAACCCTTCCGCCGGAGGTCTCAGTGGTCAGGGGCGGCGGCTCGGAGCAGAGCAGCGAGCGCATGATCGGCATGCCGCTGCGGGATGCGCGCGAGCATTTCGAGCGCGAATATCTGCAGGCGCAGATCGACCGCTTTGGCGGCAATATTTCGCGCACAGCCGCCTTCGTCGGCATGGAGCGTTCCGCCTTGCATAGGAAGCTCAAGTCGCTAGGTTTGAACACCAGTAGCGGGTAGCCGCCGCCACCGCCGATAAGAGGGCACCATGCGAGTGATTATCTGCGGCGCCGGGCGCGTCGGCTACGGCCTCGCCTCGCGCCTCGCCATCGAAAACAATACCGTCACCGTGGTCGACACGAACCCGGAGTTGATCCGGAACATCACGACCGATCTGGATGTGCGCGGCGTCATCGGCCACGGCTCCCACCCCGACGTGCTGGTTCGCGCGGGCATCGAAAACACCGATATGATCATCGCCGTGACCTATGCGGATGAGGTCAATATGGTCGCCTGCCAGATTGCGCATTCGCTCTTCGACGTGCCGACCAAGGTCGCGCGGGTGCGCGCGCAGAGCTACCTCATGGCGCGCTATAACGATCTCTATTCGCGCCAGAACATGCCGATCGACATCATCATTTCCCCGGAAGTCGAGATCGGCAAGGCCATCCTGCGCCGGCTTTCAACGCCGGGCGCGTTCAACGTCGTACCTTTTGGAGATGGCCGTGTGCAGTTTCTCGGCGTGCGCATTGGCGAAGACTGCCCCATTATCGAAACGCCCATCCGCCAGATTCCGGACCTCTTCACCGGACTCCACGCCGCCATCGTCGGTATTCGGCGAGAGGGTCAGGTCTTTGCGCCCAATCTCGATGACCCGCTGGAAGTCGGTGACGATGCCTATTTCGTGACCAAGGCCGAGCACGCCACGCGGCTGCTGGAAGTCGTGGGCACACGCGAAACGCGCGCGCGGCACGTCGTCATCATCGGCGGCGGCTCCATCGGTCGCTACGTGGCGGAGGCGCTCGAGGACCAATCCGGCGTGCGCGTGCGCATGATCGAGGCGGACAAGCAACAGGCCGAACTCGCCGCCGCCACGCTGACCCGCACTGTAATCCTGCATGGCGACGCGATGGATTCGGCCGTGCAGGACGAGGCGGGCGTGAACACCGCGGACGTCGTGATCGCCCTGACCAATGACGACAAGATCAACATTCTCTCCTCCGTTCTTGCCAAGCGTCTCGGGGCCTCCAGCACGATTGCACTGCTCAATGAACGCCCGATGCAGGAGCTGCAGCGCGACCTGAATATTGACATGGTCATAGACCCGCGGGCCTCGACTGTGTCGTCCATCCTGCGCCACGTCCGCCGCGGCCGTATTCTCGATGTCTACACGCTGGCGCAGGGGCAGGCAGAAGTGCTCGAAGGCGAAGTGCTGGAGACATCATCCTTTGCGGGCAAGACACTGCGCGAAGCCTCGCTCAATGACGGCGTCGCGATTGGCGCCATCATCCGCGACGGCACGGTGATGATGCCCGACGATTCGCAAATTCTCACCCCCGGAGACCGCGTCGTCCTGATGGCCGAAAAGGACGCACTCAAGGACATAGAGAAGCTCTTCCGCGTCGGCGTCGAGCTCTATTAGTGTGGTCCTGTATCCCGTGCTTCGACCAGTTTTGACGGCTCTGAGGCGGTTCGTGGTTGGGCGCGGGTCGCTGGCAATGCGTCGGCCTTGGCAAGAGCCGCAACGATGTCCACGGAGCGCCCCAGAGTCGCCGCTTTGCGGTCGCCATGAGCGCGCCCTGGGACGTCGTCGCGCCGCTTTGCCGTGCGGACGCATGCCTGCAGCGTTGCTCCTAACCCAGAGCACGCTCATCGCGATCAAAACCGGTCCGAGCACGGGAAACAGGGCCTAATGGGCCTGGTACGCATACTCCTGTGGCTGGGCTACTCGCTGGTGGCGACCGCCGTGTTGTTGGCGACCGCCGCGCTGGTGGGCTTGGCCAATTTGGAGTTTCAGCAAGCCGGGCTTCTCGCTGTGCTGGCCGCGGTGACAGGGCTCATCGGGGTCCTATTCGTCACGGCGAGTTTTCGCGCATCAACGCAGGAAAGTGCGGCGGAAGCCATCCTGTTTCTCATGCTTTTCTGGACGGTTGTACCCATCATCTGCAGCGCGCCCTTCTATGTGCTGGGTGCGTCGCCCGGCCCGATCAGCGCCATGTTCGAGGGGGTTTCCGCCATGACCACGACGGGTGCGAGCCGTTTGGAGCCGGAGGAGTTGTCGTACACGCTGCGTTTCTGGCGCTCGCTTTTGCAGTATTTCGGCGGCGTCAGCGCGGCCACATTCGCAGTCGTCATCCTCGCTGCACTCAACCTGACCGGCACAGGTGTTCACCGCAGTACGCTTTTCACTTTCCGCACGGGCGAGCTCTTCCCGCGGATGGTCGGGATCGGTCGTCTAATCGCTGCCGTCTACCTCCTGCTCGCAGCCGTGGCGTTTGTGCTGATGTTGCTGGGTGGAACCGACACGTTCGACGCGCTCTGCCTAGCGCTGTCCGGTATCGCCACAGGCGGGCTGCAGCCGCAGTCGGGGCCGCTGTCCACCATCCTGTCACCGTTTTCCGCGATCGTGCTGGCGGTCCTTTGCCTCTTCGGGGCGTTCAATGTCTCCATCGTCTGGGAAGCGCTGCGGCAGCGCCGCATCCGCCAAGCCTACCGCCTGTTCACCCATGTCGAACATCGCGGCCTGTTCGTGATGATCGGCGCGCTGGTGCTGGTCACGGTCTTCTTTGCGAGCCTTTACAACATCGGTCCGGCGATCCTGGACGCGGTTTTTTTCGTCAGTACGGCGGGCTATCAATACGATGTCATCAGCCTGGATATGGTGCCGTCGCCTCTGCTGATTATGCTGGCGCTGATCGGTGGCTCGGCGTTGTCCACAGCCGGCGGGATCAAGATCATCCGGCTGCTGCTGCTCTTTCGCCATCTTGGAACCGACGTCGCGCGGCTATCCCATCCGTCGCGCATCGTGCCGGTGCGCTTTCGCAAATCCATCATCGACGACGGCAGCTTTCTGTCCATCTGGATGTATTTCTTCGGCTATATGCTCTGCTTTGCCTTTGGCGGTGTCGCGATGAGCGCCTCCGGGCTCGCGCTGGAGGACAGTCTGACCACGGCCGCCGCGTCCCTCGCCAATATCGGGCCACTGCTGGACATGACCCTGCCGGCTTCCGGCCTGCGCTATGCCGACTTCACCGCGCCGCAGATGGTGATTTCCACCGTGCTCATGCTGGTTGGGCGGGTCGAAGTGCTGGTCGCGCTGTCGCTCATCCTGCCTTCAACTTGGCGGCAGTAAACGTTTTTCGTTGAACGCCGGGAACCTCTGGTTACAACATGAATTTGTGGGATGCGGCCGTGTTGGCTGCCAATAAGAAGAGACGACCGAATGGCCGACCGGAAACAGAACCTCCAAGATGCGTTTCTGAACGCAGTGCGTAAGCAGAAGATGCCGCTAACGATCTACCTGTCCAGCGGTGTGCGGCTGCAGGGCGTGCTGACCTGGTTCGACAATTTTTGTGTGCTGCTGCGTCGCGATGGCACATCACAACTGGTCTATAAGCACGCCATCTCCACGGTGGTGCCTTCCGGCCCCGTCAATCTCCACGACCCCGATGAGGACGATACCGATCTCGACCATTGAACATGACGTGCGCGTAGAGCGCGCACTCGTCGCGCACCCGCGATTCTCCGACAAACGATCCGGAGACGCCGATTACGATCTGGAAGAGGCCGTTGGCCTGACCGAAGCGCTGGGCGCAGAGGTCGGCGAAGCGCGCATCGTGCCGATCCGCGAGGTGCAGGTCAGCAATTTCTTCGGCTCTGGCCAGATCGCCGACATGGCCGCCGCAATTGCGGGGCAACAGCTCTCCATGGTCGTCGTCAATGGTGAGCTGACCCCGATCCAGCAGCGCAATCTGGAGAAAGCGCTCTCGGTCAAGGTCATCGACCGGACAGGGCTGATTCTCGAAATTTTCGGGCTGCGCGCCGCGACCAAGGAAGGCCGTCTGCAGGTTGAGCTGGCGCGGCTGAACTATGAGCGCTCCCGGCTGGTGCGCACTTGGACGCACCTGGAGCGTCAGCGCGGCGGCCAGGGTTTCCTCTCAGGGCCGGGCGAGACGCAGATCGAAAGCGACCGTCGGCAGCTCTTCGACAAGATCCTGAAGCTCAAGAAGCAGCTCGAAGACGTGCGACGCACGCGCGATCTCCAGCGCGTCAAGCGCAAGCGTTCCGGCGACCGGATCGTTGCGCTAGTCGGCTATACCAACGCGGGGAAGTCCACACTCTTCAACCGGCTCACGACGGGCGGTGTGTTGGCCAAGGACATGTTGTTCGCCACGCTCGACACCACTCACCGCATCCTGCCATTGCCAAGTGGGCAAAACGGAATTCTCTCTGACACGGTGGGTTTCATCTCCGATCTGCCAACACAGCTCATCACCGCCTTCCGCGCGACGCTGGAAGAAACGCTCGAAGCCGACGTACTTCTGCATGTGCGCGACATCTCCGATCCGCTGACCGGTCGCCGCCGCGAGGAGGTGATGCAGGTTCTGCAGCAGATCGGTGCGGGCGAGGAAGCCGGGCAGGAGATTATCGAGGTCTGGAACAAGGCCGACTTGCTGCCGGGCTCTCGCCATGAGGATCTATCGAGCCTAGCCGAGCGCGCGCGGACCGAGGCGTCACTAACCGATGCCTATGTCGTTTCCTGCCTGTCCGGCGACGGCATCGACGCGTTATTGCTAGGTATCGAGGAAGCGCTGACCCGCGGTGACGAAGTCATCGATGTCACTGTCACGCCCAAGACATTCGCCGCCCACGCCTGGCTGCACCAGAACGGGCACGTCCTCGCGGAAGATGCCGGCGATGCGGGACAGGTCGATATGACGGTCCGGCTGAGCGAGACCGATGCGGGCAAGTTTCGGGCAAAATATGCGGAGCTAGTGAATTAGCGCTCGCTGCGTTTTACGGCCTGCCAGTGAGCCTCCATCTCGTCGAGCGACAGCTCGTCCAGCGATCCGCCAGCGGCGTCCTCGACGCCCTCGAACCGCCGCGTGAACTTCGCATTGGCTTCACGTAAGGCCGCTTCCGAATCAATGCCCAGCTTTCGCAGCAGATTGACGACGGAGAAGAGCAGGTCGCCCGCCTCTTCGTGTTGCTGGTCGACTGGTGCGTCGCGCAACTCGGCCGCTTCTTCGGCGATTTTCTCATAGGCGCCGTCCGCACTCGGCCAATCAAAGCCGACGCGGGCCGCGCGCTTCTGCAGTTTTTGCGCCCGCATCAGTGCGGGCAGGGCGAGCGCGACTCCGTCAAGCGTTCGGGCGTTCGCGCTATGGCCACGCTCCGCTGCCTTGATCGCGTCCCAGTCGGGCTTTTCCGCATCGCCGAAGACATGCGGATGCCGGCGGACCATCTTCTCGACCAGGCCGTCCGCGACATCGTCGAGATCGAAATGCCCGCTCTCGCTCGCGATGCGGCTCTGGAACAGAACCTGGAACAGCAGGTCGCCGAGCTCATTCTTCAGCTCCGCCATGTCCTCGCGGTCGATGGCCTCCTTGACCTCATAGGCTTCCTCGATGGTGTAGGGCGCGATGGTCTGATGAGTTTGCGCGCGGTCCCACGGACAGTCCGTGCGCAGACGGTCCATCAGGCCTTTCAGCCTAGACCAATGTTCGGTGGGGAGACCCGTCACGGCTTGGGCTGCATCAGCGCGCGGATGACCAGCGCGCCGAGCACGAGAGCCGACACGCCGTAGCTACCCCAGATGAAGACAGCATGCGGTCCCATCTACATGGCCTCGATCGTGGCTGTTGCGACCGGTGCGGGACGGCGCGCGCGACGCATGGCGGCGACTTCGGCCTGCATGTTGCGCATCACGAACCAGGCGAGGAGCAGCGTGTAGGCCAGCGCCATGGTCATGAGCGGTGCGAGAAATTCGGGCGCGAGACCGGGCGCGCCGGGACTGCTGACCGTCGCGGACTGGTGCAGGCTGTTCCACCAATCGACAGAAAACTTGATGATCGGAATATTGATCCAACCGATCATGGCCGTGATCGCAGCGAGGCGTGCCGCGCGCTTGCGGTCGCTCACCACCTGCCAAATCGCCATATAGCCGATGTAGATGAAGAGTAGGATCAGCACAGACGTCATGCGTCCGTCCCACTGCCAATACGTGCCCCAATCCGCCTTGCCCCAGAGCGATCCGGTGATCAGCGACAGCGCCGTCATCGCCGCACCCGGCAGGGCGAGCGAGCGCGCGCCGATGTCGGCCAGCGGGTGGCGCCAAACGAAGCTAATAAGGCTCGCCACGGCGATCCCGGTATAGGCGGCCATGGCGCTCCAAGCGGCTGGCACATGGACATACATGATGCGCACGGTCTCGCCGTGTTCGGCGTCGGGCGGGGAGGCGAAGGACTGCCAGATACCGAGCGCGAGCGCGATGCCTGCACTGATGCCGAGCACGGGCGTGAGCCAGCTGGCGAGCCGGACAAAACGCTGGGGATTGGCGAAGCGGGTGAGCACTCAGGCGGGGCCTCTATTAGCGCTGATGGCAGCGGCGGTTGCCGGTCCCCCTAGCGCGAGCGCGAGCAGGCTCAAACCCGCAAGGATGCGAAATTGCACCGCACCCAGGCCGAGCGTCGGATAGCTTTGTGCGGCTTCGACACCGAAAATAAGCACGGGAATGAGCAGCGGTGCAGACAGCAGGACCGACAGGACGGCGCTGCCCCTCTGAGCGCAGAGCAAGGCGGCCGAGACGGAGGCGTAAGCGATCAGCGCGGGTCCGCCGATGACGAGCGAGAGCATCGCGCCCGTGATCTGACCGCCGCTCATGCCCAGGATCAACGCGAGCAGAGGCGCGGCGAGCAGCAGCGGGAGGAGGGTGGAAATCGCAAAGGCGCAGGCTTTGGCGACGGCGATGGAGACGCTGCTGATGCCCGCGAGGTGCAGCTGCGCGAGTGCGCCGCTGGCTTGGTCGGGTTGGTAAAGGCGCTCCAGACCAAGCAGGACCGAGAGCGTTGCGGCGAGCCAGAGCAGGCCGGGGCCAAGCTCGGGGCGGCTGCCGCCCAGCGCCAATCCGCAGAGCAGCACGAAGAGCGCCATAAAGGTGAGTGGCAGCACGACGCTGGATCCCCGGCGCAAAGACAGGCGCAACTCGCGTTTGATCAGTGCGCCGATCATGCTGAGAGCACCAGCCTGCGCGCGGAAATGCCGGGCAGGGCGACCGGGTGGTGCGAGGCGATGACGGCGAGACCGCCCGCGCCGATATGCTCCGCAACGCTGCGCTCGACCAAGGCGCGGCCGCGTGCGTCGAGGCCGGCCAGCGGTTCGTCCATCAGCCAGGCGGGGCGAGATGCCGCCATGAGCCGCGCGAGGCTGAGCCGTCGGCGCTGTCCGGCGGAGAGGCCCGCAACGGGCGTGTTCTCGCGTCCCGTCAGCCCGACCGTGGCGAGCCGGTCCCCAAGCGATGCAGTATCGCTGGAAACACGTTGCCAAAAGGCCAGTTCCTCTCCGAGGCTCAGACCATCGCGCTCCGGTCCGCGGTGGGCTGCGTAGGACGCGACCTCTGGAGGCGATCGCAATGCGCCGTCGACCGACCATTCGATGCGGCCCTCATCCGGCGTGATCAGCCCGGCGCATGCGAGCAGTAGCGTGGTCTTTCCGACTCCGTTTGCGCCGGTCAGCCAGAGTGCTTCGCCGCCGCCGACCGTCACATCGAGACCGCCGACAAGCGGCTGCCCGCCGCGCGATAGCGCGACGTCAAGCAATGCCAGGGTGAGCGATGTATCAGCCACGCGCACCCTATGGCGCGACGGTTCGCCCGTGTCACGACGTTGCGCAATCTCGGCTGAGTCACTAGCTGTCTGGACGTGACCCAAAACACTCCACAGCCCGCGCCGCGCATTCGCCCTCCCAATCGAAACCGGCGTCTGGCCTGGATCGCGGTGATAGGCGTGCTGCTCGCGGGTGGAATGACGCTGATTCTGACGGCGCTTAATGAGAACACGCAATTCTTCTATAATCCAGCCGATGTGCTCGCCGCCGGGTTCGAGCCCGCGTCGGAGACGTTCAAGATTGGTGGGTTGGTCGTCGACGGCTCCGTGACCACACGCGGCCTGACAACGACTTTCGATGTTTCCGATTTCGAACGCGACGTCGATCGGCGTATCGCCGTGAGCTACACCGGACAGCTGCCCAATCTGTTCCGCGAGGGCCAGGGCGTCGTCGTGTCGGGGCGCATGATCGGGGAGGCGGAATTTGTCGCGACCGAAGTGCTGGCCAAGCACGACGAGAAGTACCAGCCGAAGATCGACTATCAGGACGAAATTTCCGGATAAGGGGGTGGCTTAACGCAGTCGGCGAACGGGTTGGCTGATGTGGGGCAACCGCGCCGTTCGCCTAGCCTGCGTTAACAAGCTTACCGTCTATGACAATGTAGATACGTTCTTGGGAGTGTTTAACTGTTAAAAGTTTTGTGAATTTGCACAAATAATGAAGTTAAACAGTCCGATAGGGGTGGTATGCAAATGCAGTACACGTGTGCGGCGAGGCGCAGTCTGAGGATGTGGAGCGCCAGCTTAACCTATTTTGCACCGACGGAGCTCTCTTCGCGGCTCACGAATCGGTTTCTTTGAAAACCTTGCCGCCCTTCATGACGAAATCAATTTCCTCCAGCGCGCTGATGTCCTCAAGCGGGTCTTCGTCTACGGCGATGATGTCGGCAAACGCACCGGGCCTGATGACACCGATCTTGCCCTCGCGGTCAAACAGTTTGGCATTTATGGTGGTGGCGGCCTGTATGGCCTGCATGGGCGAGAGGCCCCATTCGACCATGTAAGCAAATTGGCGGCCGTTCTGGCCATGCGGATAGACGCCCGCGTCACTGCCAAAGGCGATGGTCGCGCCGGCGCGTGCCGCTTTCTGGAAGTTTTCGCGCTGAAGCCGTCCGACCTGGCGTTCCTTCTCCAAGCTCTCCGGCAGGATGCCGGCTTCCTCGCCCTCGGACAGGATGAAATCGGAAACGTAGATGTCCATCGAGAGCGCCGTGCCGTTGCGCTTGGCCATACGGATACCGTCCGCATCGATGAGCGAGGCGTGTTCGACCGAATCAACCCCCGCTTCGATGGCTGTCTTGATGCCCTTCGTGCCATGAGCATGGACGGCGACCTTCATGCCGAGCTGATGCGCTTCGTCGACGATGGCCTGCATTTCCTCGAGCGTGAACTGCTGCGCGCCGATGGTCGTGCCTTTGGACAGCACCCCGCCCGTGCCGCAGAATTTGATCGCTTCCGCGCCGTATTTCTTGTTCTCGCGAACCTTTGCTCGCACTGCCCATGGTCCATCCGCCACACCGCCGGCCATGTCGGCATATTCGAATGGCAAAAGGTTGCTGTCGCAATGTCCGCCCGTGATGCCGATGGACCGACCGGCGGGGATGATCCGCGGTCCCGGGACCTCTCCTTCATTGATCGCATCGCGCAGATCGACATCCGCAAAGCCCGGCGCGCCGACATTGCGCACGGTCGTAAAGCCCGCCTCCAGCGTCTTTCGCGCATTGGCGACACCGGCGATGGCTGCGCGCGGCGTGCTCTCGGCCAAGCTGTCATAGCCGTAGCTTGCCGCCTTGCCGATCAGGTGAACATGGGCATCTGATAGTCCGGGCAGAACTGTCATATCCGATAGGTCGATGAACTCATCCGGCTCATCCAACTTCGCCACGTCCTTGGCGCCCAACACCTCGCGCACCAATCCGTCCTCGATCACGATGAAGCGATTGTCCAGCACGCGCCCGGCTTCAGTGTCGACGAGCTTTCCGGCGTGAATGACGGTGACATCACCCGCAAAGGCTGGCGCGGCGAGCAGAGTGGCAATCGCAGTGAGTGCAAGACGTTTCATGGCGGCACCTGTGGAAGTCGTGATGCAAGGGCGCTAAAGCGCGGCGCAATGGCAGCGCAAGCGCAATCTCCTGTTACGGTAACGTCCGAACGCGAACTCCTCATTCTGGGCGCGGGACTGTCTGGCCTGCTGACCGCTTGGCGTGTGCTGGATGTGAACCCGGACGTGACCGTGCGGGTCATAGAACAGTCGGGCCGCATCGCCGGAGACCATACCTGGTCGTTCAACGATAGCGACATCACGCCAGAGTTGCTCGCATGGCTCGCGCCGTTCATCGCTCATCGTTGGGACCGCTATGATGTGCGTTTCCCAAGGCGCGAACGCACGCTGAACATTGGCTATTGCACAGGCGGGAGCGAAGGCCTGCGCGCGAGCGTTGCGCCGCTAATCGAGAGTGGTCGGCTGGTCTTGGAGCTGGGCCGCACCGCCGCGCCGGAGGATTTTCCCGGACGCGCCGTGCTCGATGCGCGCGGATATGAGCTGCGCGATGACGAGCTTCCGGGCTGGCAGAAATTCGTCGGGCGCGTGATCAAGACGGCCGAGCCGCATGGGGTGAAACACCCTGTGATCATGGACGCGACGGTGGAGCAGGTCGACGGCTACCGCTTTTTCTATCTGCTGCCCTACTCAGAAACCGAGATGCTGGTCGAGGATACCTATTTTTCGGATTCCTCAAATTTGTCGGAGAATGAAATCGGCGCGCGGATAGACGACTATATTCGTGACAAGGGCTGGTCTGATCACCGGGTATTACGGTCCGAGAAAGGTGTGCTCCCGATGATGATGGCGACGGACCGGGACGAGCGTAGCGCGCAGATCGGTCTGCGCGGTGGTTTCGCGGTCGCAGCAACGGGATTTACCGTGCCGCATGCGGTGGAGCTGGCCGACGTCGTGGCCCAAGCGGTGAAGCGCGGAGGCGTCGTGGCAGCGCCGGGCGCAGTCGCCGACTTTCGGCGCGTGCATCTGCGCCGAGAACGCTACGCACGACTGCTGAACCGCATGTTCTTCCGCGCGGCGTCGCCCGAAAAGCGTTATATCGTGTTGCAGCGATTCTATGGATTGCGAGAGGGGCTGATCCGGCGATTCTATCGCAACGGGCTAACGCTGCGGGACAAGGCGAGAATCCTAATCGGAAAGCCGCCCGTGCCCGTAAACAAGGCCATCGCGAATATGTCGGAAACGGCGTTTATCCGGCGGCACCGCCGCACTAAGGGACCCCATGAACATTCAAGTTGATCCGGCGACTGTTTCCAACGGCGCGACCTCCAAACCGACCGCCATCGTTATCGGCGCGGGCTTTGGCGGGATCGCGCTCGCCATCCGCCTGCAAGTCATGGGCTTTGACGTCACCATGATCGATAACCGGGATAAGCCCGGCGGCCGCGCCTATGTCTATGAGGAAAAGGGCTTCAAATTCGACGGCGGGCCGACGGTCATCACCGATCCCAATTGCCTGCGCGAACTGTTCGAGATCGCGGGAAGGGAAATGGACGACTACGTCACCCTGCTGCCGGTCGATCCGTTCTACCGCCTGCAATGGGAAGACGGCGACGTGCTCGACTATTGGGCCGATCAGGACGCGCTCGAAGCGGAGATTGCAAAGAAGAATCCCGAGGACGTGAAGGGCTACCGCAAGTTTCTCGCCTATTCGCAGGATCTCTACCGCGAGGGCTATGAAAAGCTGGGCACAACGGCGTTCTTGAAGATGAGCCAGATGTTCAAGGCGGCACCGCAACTTGTTCGTCTGCGTGCGGATAAAAGCGTTTATTCCATGGTCAGCAAGTTCGTGAAGCATGACCGCATCCGCCAGCTGCTCTCTTTCCAGAGCCTGCTCGTCGGCGGTAATCCGTTTAAAACCAGCTCTATCTACGCGCTCATCCATGCGCTGGAACGCAAGGGCGGCGTCTGGTTCGCCAAGGGCGGCACGGGCGCGTTGGTGGGCGGCATGGTGAAACTGTTCGAAGACCTGGGCGGCACGGTCCGGCTATCGACCGAAGTCACCGACATCCGCTCCGACGGAGACCGCGTGACGGGTGTCGAGGCGGCCGATGGTTGGTCGATGAATGCCGACCTCGTGGCCAGCAATGCCGACGTCGTGCACACCTATAAGCACCTGCTGCGCGATCACGCGCGTGGGCGCGATTATGGCAATAAGCTTACCAAGAAGTCGCACTCCATGTCGCTCTTCGTGCTCTACTTCGGGCTGAAGACGCAGCACCCCGACATGAAGCACCACATCATTCTGCTGGGTCAGCGCTACAAGGAACTCATCGGCGAGATCTTCGGCAAGGGCCGAAAGCTGCCCGAAGACTTCTCGCTCTACCTGCACGCGCCCAGCGTGACCGATCCGTCCATGGCTCCGGAGGGCTGCTCGGCCTATTACGTGCTCAGCCCCGTGCCGCATCTGGGCCATGCCGACGTCAATTGGGACCAGATTGGTCCGGCCTATGCCAACAAGATTCTCGACTATCTCGAAGAACACTCCATTCCGAACCTGCGCCGCGATCTGGTTGTTCAAAAGACGCTGACGCCCTACGGTTTCCGCGACGAGATGAATACGCATCTGGGCTCCGCTTTTTCGGTCGAGCCGATCCTGACGCAAAGTGCCTGGTTCCGTCCGCATAATCGCGACGACGTCATCGACAATCTCTACATCGTCGGCGCGGGCACCCATCCGGGTGCAGGGGTTCCGGGGGTGGTTGGTGCAGCCAAGGCGACGGCGGGTGTAGTTCAGGACGACTTCCGAGCGCTGCTGCCGAAATAGCGCCGCGTCTCACGCTGATGTGAAATCGCGAGATTCGAAATCTGGGTCTCGCCGTGCCACAGGCTACGGCGAAACGAGGACGCCCCAATGACCAAACTCCGCCTGCCGCTCTTTCTGACGCGGCTTTCCATCTTCTATTTCCTGCTGCCGTGGCAGATCATGCGATTCGTCCGGCCCGAAGCCGCCGACGGTATCGCGAAGAAGTACTACCACCTGCCAGGCCTGACCGGGTCGGTCGCCATGATTATCGGTGTGTTCTGGATCGTGCTGCTGCTGGCGTTTCTCACGGGCTTCAAGAAGCGCATCAGCTACGGGCTGGTCTTTCTGCTCCACACGGGCGCAATCATCCTCGCGCTGCCGTCCTATATTCCGGGTGTAGAAGCCTATAACCAGCTGTTTCTCGCCGCTATTCCAGCCGCGGCCGCGATGGGGCTGCTCTATGTGCTGCGCGACGAGGACACGCTGCTGTCTATCGGCAAGTAGTCGTCTCGATGCGTGATTGGCGGCTGGTCGCTGACCTCATGGGATGAGGAATGTGAGGCCAATGACCAGCCCACCGTCACGTGCGCCCCGCGTGGGGTTTGGGACGACGCAACGACAGAAGCGATGATGGGATGAACACACTCTGTCGTTGCAATCGCATATACACAACCAGAAGGGGAATGGTAGGGTCGTTCTACCAGAAGTGCAGCCGTGGTTAACGATCGGTTGATGCCGAGATTTCCGGCCGAGCGTGGCAAACCTGTCCGACACATGCCCCGTAAAATTCGTTGGAAGACGTCTTCGGTCCCTTGACGTCAGACCCTATCCCGGGACGTGCCCGGATCCCTTTACGGCGCCCCGGTTGTGACAACCGCGGGCGCCTTTTCTTTGCGGCCTATGCGTCCAGCTCTCGCGGCAGGATTAGGTCGACCGCCCGCCAACTGTCTGGCTCCAGCCAATCCCCATCACCCGCGCGGGCGAGCACGGAGCACGCGCCCGTTGGAAAGGCATGAGTCCGGCCGGCAAAGCGCGAATGCAGTGCACCCCAACCAGGATTGTGACCCAACAGCATCAGGCGCTCGCACTCCGGCTCTCCTTGGTTAGCTGTAACGCGCATCACCTCTTCTGCCGAGGCGTGATAGAACTCCGGCAGGTAGTGGACCGCCTGCGCGCCTGGAATGGCGCGTATCAGCCGCATCGCCGTCTGCCGCGTCCGCGTGGCGTCGCTGCTCCAGATCGTTTGTGGGGCGTAACCGCGCGCATGCAGCGCCGCACCCACCGCTGTTGCCGCGCGCTGGCCGCGCTCATTGAGCGGGCGTTCGTGATCCGTCTGGTCTGGGTCCGACCAGCTGGACTTCGCATGTCGCATCAATAGCAGATGGGTCAGCATGGGCCTTGACTGCCCGCAAACCGTATCGTGCGCAACGTCGGCTTTACCTCTTCCGCCCGCCCGCTTATGGCCGCGCCATGTTCGATATCAAAGCCATCCGAGAGAACCCGAAAGCCTTTGACGATGCCTGGGCGCGTCGCGGGGTGGAGCCGCAGACCGCGCGTATTCTCGAGCGCGATCAGCTCATTAGAAAAGCAAAGGGCATGGTCCAGGAGGCCGAGGCCGCCCGCAACGCCGCGTCCAAGCAGATCGGCCTGGCCATGCGCGAAGGGCGCAAGGACGACGCGGAAAAGCTGAAAGCCGAAGTGGCCGGGGCGAAGAATGTGATCGCCGCCTTGGGTACACAGCTGGAGGGAGAACAGCGAGAGCTGCACGATATGCTCTCCGGCCTGCCGAACCTGCCCGCCGACGATGTGCCCCACGGCGCAGGCGAAGAGGACAATGTCGAGCTCGCCAAATGGGGCGAGCCGCGCAGCTTCGATTTCACGCCGAAGGCGCATGACGATCTCGGCGAAGCGCTGGGTCAGATGGATTTCGAGACGGCCGCCAAGATGAGCGGGTCTCGATTTGTCGTGCTGCGCGGGCAGCTGGCGCGCCTCGACCGAGCGCTGGCGGCGATGATGCTGGACATGCAGACGGGGGAGGGGTTCGAGGAGACTGCGCCGCCGCTGCTCGTCTGGCCCAAAGCGATGGAAGGCACGGGACAGCTGCCGAAATTCGCAGAAGACAGCTACAGCACTGCGGAGCACTTCCTCATCCCCACCGCCGAAGTTTCGCTGACCAACACCGTCCGCGAGAGCATTCTGCCTGTCGATGCGCTCCCCAAACGCATGACGGCGCATACGCCGTGTTTCCGCAGCGAGGCTGGATCGGCCGGGCGCGATACGAAGGGGATGATCCGGCAGCATCAGTTCAACAAGGTCGAGCTGGTCAGCATCTGCGCGCCTGAGCAATCGGATGACGAGCACAAGAACATGCTGCGCTGCGCCGAAGCCGTGCTGCAACGGCTCGAGCTGCCCTACCGCGTCATGGAGCTGTGTACCGGCGATCTCGGATTTGGCGCGCGCAAAACCTATGATCTGGAAGTCTGGCTGCCGAGCCAGGACACCTACCGCGAGATCAGCTCGATCTCCAATTGCGGCGACTTCCAGGCTCGCCGCATGGCTGCGCGCTACAAGGCCGGCGAGAAGGACAATCGCTTCGTCCATACGCTGAACGGTAGCGGTCTGGCCGTCGGACGCACGCTCGTCGCCGTGCTGGAAAACTACCAGCGCGAGGACGGACGCATCGATGTACCCAAGGCGCTGGTGCCTTATATGGGCGGGGCCGAAATCATCGGCTAACGCGGCTCGCGCTTAACATTGTGTTATATTATCCACTATGGTATAGTATAATATAACACGATTGGAGAGGGCGATGCGCAGACCACGACGACGGGCCGGATACGACGCCGAGGTGGCCATGACGCCGATGCTCGACATCGTTTTCATCATGCTGATCTTCTTTATCGTCGCCTCCGTCTTTCTGGACGAGCAGGGCATGGACTTTACCGAGCCGCCGCTCGACGAGAGCGCACCCCCGCTGTCCAAGAGCTTTCTCGTCTCGCTCGATGCCGATGATCAGGCTGTGGTCGAGGGCAGGCGTGTCTCTTTGACCGGCGTGCTGCCGCGCATCGAAGCCCTGCGCGCGATGCAGCCTGACGGCTCCGTTGTGCTGGCCGCCGCGCCTCAGGCCAGCGTCGATGCTGTTGTCATGCTGAAAGACCGCTTTTATCAGGCGGATATTCCGATCTCTATCCGGGTCGAGATACCCTAACGCGCGCTGACGTCCTCACGGTAGGCTTGCAGCACGGCGGGCCAGGTCGTCTCGAAATATCGTTCCCCCTCGCGCCATGCCGCGCTATCGCCAAAGCCCGTGTGGTAGAGCCGCACGCGCGTGCGCTCCAGACCGGCAGGCTCAAACCGGAGCTGTACGCTGGTGAGGTGAGGGCGGATTTCCGGCATATAGGGCGGCATGGCCCAAGTGAAGGCCAGCATGCGACCGTCCTGCAGCGCCATGATGCGCCCGTTGTCATTCCCGCACGACCCCTGCGGCGCGTCCTCCGCAAAGCAGAGCTTATAGGTGCCACCGGGCTCGGCCTCGATCTGGGCGCTCTTGGCAAAGAAACGTGTCAGCGCGTCCTCCGACGTCCAATCTTCAAAAACCTGTTCTGGCGAGGCCTCAACCGTCGTCTCCGCATAGACCATGGGACGTAGCTGTGCGGAAGCTGGCGCGGCGAGCGAGAGCGATCCGAACGCAAAAATAATGCAACGGAACGATCTCATGCGGTGCCGCGTTCTTCAGCCAAGGACAATATAGTCCGCCATAACTGGGAGAGAGCCATGCTTCGCTGGGCCATCATATTTTTCATCATCGCTATCGTGGCGGGCGCGCTCGGCATCGGCGGTGTCGCGCCGATCGCGACATATGCGGCAGGTGCCTGTCTTGTCGTCGCTGTCATTTTCTTCGTCCTAAATATGATCAAGAAGGTCTAGCGGGCGAGCCCGATTATTCCACCTCCGCACCGACCCGCTTGTCCGGGTCGGTGGTATCGATATCCTCGATGATGACTGTGCCGCCTTGGCCGCGCTTGCGAAGTTCCCTGAACTTCTCGGCCTGCTCGCGGAGCGCTTGCTGGATAAGAGGGCGCGCCAGCTGACTTCCGTTCGTCTGGACCTGCGAAGGCGAGTTGTACATCGGCTCGCCACGCGTGAGATCGGCGATGGATGTCTCATAGGCTAGCACACGTACTGGACCCGCTGTCTTCCGCAGATCTTTCGCGACCTCCGGGCGTTGCAGACTGATCAAGTGCCTCCGCACGTCGGCGTCAAAGTCAGGAAAGAACCAGGGCGCAGCATCCTTGTAGAGCTTGGACACGCGCGCCGTCCGATTGGCCGAATGATAGCCACGCATCGAGTTGGCATATTCATCTCCGATGAACTCGAGCAGTCCACCCACGTTTCCGCCCGTAAAGGCGGCGCGCTGGATCGACGGTCCACCGATGTCTCCATGGAAAAATCCGTAGATTACGTTCGGGTTCTTCCAATTGGCATAGACGATACCCTCGCGGATATCGCGCAGGGAGAGCGCAACGCCGCGGATCGTCACGCGCTTTGAATCATGGAAGGGCAGGCCGTCCGGCCCTTTCGCGGTCGACGGCTTGGACCGCGGGTAGACATCCGCGATGGACTTGATCGCCAAGGCGTTGTGCAAGTTCAGCCAGAAAGCGAGCTGTTCGTTCCGTGGCAGCGATGCGATGTCCAAGCGGTTGGCGATATCAACGAGATCTTGCGCGTAGCTCCCGACGATTCCGGCAAACTCCTCCTCCATGGATTCGAAAACGATTTTGTTGCCTTCGAGTCGGTAGCTCGACGTATGGCCGTGGGCCACCCGCGTTCCGGTAAAGTTAGCGGGGCGCGGAGCGGTTTTACGCAGGCTCGGGCCGCTGTAGAACACCATCTCCTTGAGCAACTCGTCCCAGACGTCATATTCCAGCGTCGTTCGGCGGCTAGGGCGAGGCGTAAAGATGTCGAGGGACGACGACGGCTGTATGACCGTGGGCGTCGCTGTTGTGCGAGCGGTGAGGGGGCTTTGCGCGCTTGCCGCTGTCACGCTGCCCAGGAGCAAGGCGGCGCCGGTCAGAGACAATGCTAGATTTCGAGTCATGTGCTCACCCTACCACACGCATAGCGCGTGCCCAAATGCAGACGCGCCGTCGCCGTCTGAGAGCTTGGTTACGGGCAGCGCGAAGGCGGAGTTTCCCGCCCGCGCAAGCAAAGCCTAGTTCAGCGCGTTGCCGAGTTGCGACAGGCCGGATTTGAACAGCTTGGTCTTGTCGGCGGCCGTGAGTTCGGACCGCAGCAGCGCTTCGGCGGCATCGACGGCACGGTCGGCAGCACGCGCTTTCACTTCGGCCAGGGCTTGCGCCTCGGCGGAGGCGATCTTGGCTTCGGCTTGTGCGGCGCGACGTTCTAGACGCTCAGCCAGATCGGCGCGCGATTTTGTCGCCATGGCTTCGGCATCGCGGCGGGCTTTCTCGACAATCTCGACGGCCTGCGCTTCGGCTTCGGCCTGTTTGCGCTGATAGGTGGCATGAAGTTTCTGCGCTTCCTCGCGCAGACGACGGGCCTCGTCGAGTTCCTCTCGTATAACATTGGCGCGTGCATCGAGCGTTTTGCCGACAGATGAGAAGACGCCTTTGTATATCAGAAAGGCGAAGAAGATCAGCAGCGGGACCAACACCCAAAAGGTGCTGTCTTGATAGAAGGGAACGTCTTTCGCCGCGAAAATGGGGAGCATTGTCGAAATCATGCTGATCAGCCTTTCGCCAGAGCCGCGCGGATTTTCGCGTCAGTGACGGACTTTCCGGTCAACTCGCGGACGAGGGTTCCGGCCACGTCGGAGGCAACATTGTCGATATTGGACAGGGCGGCCGTCTTGATGTCGCGAATACGGCCTTCGGCCACAAGGGCTTGGGCTTCGCTTTCAGCGTCGGCGGCGTCGAGTTCCTTTTGGATTTCGGCGTCGAGGCTCTGGCGCGTGGTTTCGGCGACATTGGATGCCTTGGCCCGCGCGTCTTTCAACGCGGCTTCATAGGCCTTCTCCGCCTCTTCGGCTTCGCGCTGCATGCGCGAGGCGGCGTCGAGATCATCCGCAATCCGGTCCGAACGATTGGCAATGGTGTCGCGCAGGTTCGGCAGAATGAAGCGGGACAGCGCAAAATAGAGCACTGCAAAGGTGAGGGCGAGCCAGAAGATCTGGCTCCCCCAAGTGGAGACGTCGAGCTGCGGCAGCCCGCCTGACGCGGCGTCCGCGCCTTCGTAAGTGGTTTCAGCCACGGTTCGCGTCTCCGGTTTAGGTGATTATGCTGCGAACAGGATGATCATGGCGAGCACGAAACCGAACAGGCCGGTCGCTTCGCAGAGTGCGAAACCGAGCAGCAGGTTGGTGCGCTGGCCAGCGGCAGCCGACGGGTTGCGCAGTGCGCCCGAAAGGAAGTTGGCGAAGATGTTACCGATGCCGAGGCCGGCGCCGAGAAGGGCCAGGCCTGCAATGCCGGCGCCGATATATTTTGCTGCTTCTGCTTCCATGATGGGGTCTCCTGTAGATGGAATGCCTGAATTCAGGTGGTGGTGAGAGGGTGACTAGTGATCGACGTGATAGACGTCGTTGAGGTAGATGCAGGTCAGGATCGCGAAAACGAAGGCCTGAAGGGCTGCGACCAGAAACTCCAGAGCGATGATCCCGATCGTGCCGACAACGGGCAGAACAGCGCCGAGCGCGGTAACGCCGCCCTTTGTCACCAGATAGGCCGCGAAAATCGCGAACAGCTTTAGCATGACGTGTCCAGCAACCATGTTCGCAAAAAGCCGGACGGCCAGGGTGACGGGGCGCGCGACGAAGGAGACGATCTCAATCAAGATGATGAGCGGCATAATGGCGATGGGAAGTCCGGACGGCGCGAAGATGCCAAACCACTTGAAGCCGTTCTTCCAGATTCCGGCGATGATAACGATGAAGATGGTGAAGAAGGACAAGGCCGCCGTCACCGCCAGATGCGACGTCGTGGTGAAGGCGTAAGGGTTCATGCCGATCAGGTTGGCGAACAGGATGAAGAAGAACAGCGCGAAGACGAAGGGTAGGAAGCGCATGGCTTCGGGGCCGACGGTGTCGCGCACCATGTCGGCGATGAATTGATAGGACAGCTCGCCCATGGACTGCATCCGGCCCGGGATGAGTTTGCCGCGCATGGTGAGGAGGAAGAAGCCGATGATGGCGGCCACGGTCACGACCATCCAGAACGCGGAGTTCGTCCACGAGATCTGCTGACCAGCGATTTCAAAGAGATCGACTTTACTGTCGATCTCGAACTGTTCCATGGGGCCTGCCACGTCCCGCTCCCTTATTCGTCCTCGTCGGGCGCGAGTGGCATGGCATCGCCGAGGGGGACATCGGCATTTTCCGCATCCATGGCCGAAGCCGTGCGAAAGACGCTCATGAACCCTGCCGCAATGCCGAGCCCCAGCCCGACAAGCATGCCCCACGGTTCTGATCCAAACAGGACGTCCGCTCCATAACCGAGCATAAACCCAACAAGGACCGAAGCGAGGAGCTCCGTGCTAAGCCGCCATGCCATTCCCAGAAGCGTGCCGTCCGACTTGCCCTTCGTGTCATCCTCTGGTGCGTGCCGCGCTCGCGCGGCTGCCAGTTTGGCCTCGAGTTTTTCGAGGTCGGTGGACGATGTGGAGGGGTCGGATTGTCCGTTCTGTTCCGGCATGAAAACCAAGCGATCCGCCCAACAAAAAACGGCCCGAACGGCCGCCCCTGCAAAGCGCGCCCTACCTATCCGCGCCGGATTGCGAAGTCAACAAATGCGGTGCGGACGCAAGGGTCTGAAATGACAGGTGTTTTGGGCATGGTCAGCCGCAGTCCTGTAGTTTTTGCGCCTCCGGGACGACTCGGCTCGCGGCGGCGGCTGACTCGGAGGCCGAAGGGCGCTCTAGCCCTCCCGTCGCGTCAGAAAGGCGAGGCGTTCGAAAAGGTGCACATCCTGCTCGTTTTTCAGCAATGCGCCGTGCAGGGGCGGGATCATCTTGGTCTTGTCGGTCTCGCGCAGCGTTTCCGGATCGATATCCTCGACCAGCAGCAGCTTCAGCCAGTCCAGCAATTCTGATGTCGACGGCTTCTTCTTGAGGCCCGGCATGGCGCGGACTTCGAAGAAACGCTTGAGCGCAGCGGACAGCAGGCGAGGCTTGAGGTCGGGGTAGTGGACCTCGACAATGTCGGCCATCGTCTTCTCGTCCGGGAACTGGATGTAGTGGAAGAAGCAGCGGCGCAGAAAGGCGTCGGGCAGGTCTTTTTCGTTGTTGGAGGTGATGATGATGATCGGGCGCTGTTTGGCCGTCACCGTTTCGCCGGTTTCATAAACGTGGAAACTCATCTTATCGAGCTCGTGCAGGAGGTCGTTCGGGAACTCGATATCGGCCTTGTCGATCTCGTCGATCAGCAGGATCGGGCGCTGTTCCGATGCAAAGGCATCCCACACCTTGCCGCGCTTGATGTAGTTGGAGATGTTGTGAACGCGGTCATCGCCCAGCTGGCTGTCGCGCAGGCGGGCGACAGCATCGTATTCATATAGACCCTGCTGCGCCTTGGTGGTCGATTTGATGTTCCACTCCAGCAGCGGCGCACCCAACCCCTTCGCGATCTCATGGGCCAGCACGGTCTTCCCGGTCCCAGGCTCGCCCTTGATCAGCAGCGGTCGCTCCAGAGTGATAGCCGCATTGACGGCCATCATCAGATCCTTCGTTGCGACGTAGTTGTCAGTGCCTTCAAAGCGCATGCGATTCTCTTCTGGTTGAGGAGCAGGGAGTGTTCTTGTGGTGCGGAGACCACCGAACTTAAACCATTGCAAGGGTAAGCTGCTGTTTATCAACTATGCGCAGCGCTTGGCGCTTGTCCGACTCGCCCGCTATTCCTAAAGAGCGGGCGTCAGGCAGGGGAGCCGGGCAGGATGCGGGACAGAGACCAAAGGTCCGACCGCGCCGTTATGGAAAACAGATTCGGGGAATGACCATGACCAAAGCAGCGACCAAAGATATCGTCGTGCCAGCGAACTACACGCCAACCGACAGCGAACCCTTCATGAGCCCGCTGATGACGGCCTATTTTCGCCAAAAGCTGGTGAATTGGAAGGCCGACATTTCCCGCGAAATGCGCGGCGCTGTCGAATATCTGCAAGGCGAGCGGGTCAGCCATCCCGATCCGACGGATGTGGCCACTTATAATGCCACGCGTCAGCTGGAGCTGCGCACCAAGGACCGTTTGCGCAAGCTGGTCCGCAAGATCGATGGCGCACTCGTCCGGATCGAAGACGGCACCTATGGTTATTGCGAGGAGACGGGCGACCCAATCCGTACGGCTCGTCTCTGCGCACGTCCGATTGCAACGCTCTCCATCGAAGCCCAAGAGATGAAAGAGCGCGGGGAACGCCAGCGCGCGGGCTAGTCGCGAGACACGACTTCGGTCGATCTCTGTAGGTCGACTTCTGTGGGTTGATCCCGCGAACAACCCCTTCGTTCCACTCGGGCGGAGGGGTTTTTCTATGCCTCCAAACGTCTTTCGCAGCGCCCCTGTGCTTTCGCATGACAAATCCCCTGACCGTTACCGCCCATTAACCCTTTCCGGCGAAGAGGGCTCTTAACCAACCCTTGACCATAACGGACGCGCGATCATGGCCATCACTTTCGAAATGCCGAAGACTGTCGAACTGAAACCTCGGATCGTCGTTATTGGTGTCGGTGGTGCGGGCGGAAACGCTGTCAACAACATGATCGAAGCAGGCCTCGACGGTGTCGAGTTCGTCGTCGCCAATACGGACGCGCAAGCGCTGGCGCTTTCCAAGGCGGATCGCCGCGTGCAGATGGGCTCCGCTGTCACCCAGGGACTGGGCGCTGGCATGCAGCCGGAAGTCGGCGAGCAGTCAGCCGAAGAAAATCTCGACGAGATCATGTCGCATCTCGACGGCGCACATATGCTCTTCGTGGCAGCCGGCATGGGCGGCGGCACGGGCACGGGCGCAGCGCCTGTCATTGCGCGTGCGGCCCGCGAGCGCGGCATCCTCACCGTTGGCATTGTCACCAAGCCTTTCATGTTCGAGGGCAACAAGCGCATGAAATTGGCGGAGCAGGGGATCGACAATCTCTATGCGTCTGTGGACACCATGATCACCATTCCGAACCAGAACCTGTTCCGCGTCGCGACCGAGCGCACAACCATGGCCGATGCCTTCCAGCTCGCCGACGAAGTGCTCTATGCGGGCGTTCGCGGTGTCACCGATCTGATGGTCGTGCCGGGCATGATCAATCTCGACTTCAATGATGTCCGCACCGTGATGAACGAGATGGGCAAGGCCATGATGGGCACGGGCGAAGCCACCGGCGACAACCGCGCAGTCGAAGCCGCGCAGAAGGCCATCAACAACCCGCTGCTCGACGATGTCTCGCTCAAAGGCGCCAAGGGCGTGCTGATCAACATCACTGGCGGCACGGATCTTACGCTCTACGAGGTCGACGAAGCGGCGCAGATGATCCGCAACGAAGTCGATGACGACGCCAACATCATCGTCGGTTCGGCAGAAGATGAGGCGCTGGACGGCGTCGTCCGCGTCTCCGTCGTCGCGACTGGCGTTGATGCCGACATCCGCTCCGGTTCTGCCGCTCGCTTCACGCCCGCACGCAAGCCTGAGCCCGCTCCCGCGCTGGAGCCAGCGCCGGTCGTTGAACTCGGCGTGCACGAACGCGCCGAAGCCGAAGCCCGCGCCGCCTATTCCGACTATGGATTCGATGCGGAGGAAGAGGTTGCCCCAGTTGCCGCGCCTGTCGCCATCAACGCCGCTCCACCCTATCCGCAAACCGCAGCCCCTTACCCACCGCGCGTCCAGGGCGGTGCTGCGCAAGCGCCAGCTCCCGTTGCTCCGACACCGGCTCCGTCGATGCTGAAACCCGCGACGGTCCCCGAAACGCCGTCTGCACCGTCCGCGCGCCGTCCCTTTGGCGGGTTCTGGGGCCGCAAGAAGGCTCCAGTCCAAGCGCCTCGCGCCGTCGCACCGCAGCCCGTTGTATCCAATACGCCGCAGCAAGTCGGCGATCTCTTCGGTTCCACTGCTGAGGACGAGCTGGAGATCCCAAGCTTCCTGCGCATGCAGAACCGGTAATCGATCGAACATCCGGCTCGGTACTCGGGCCGCGTCACCGACAATCCCGTCCTCGAAAGAGGGCGGGATTTCGCGTTTTGGGGGTCGGTTACAGCCCGTAACACATCGTCACGGAGCGTGGCTTGCCGCTCGGCGTTGTGGACGTAGGCTACAATCGAAGGAGCATCATGGCCAACGTTCGCCGACAATCCACGCTAGCGCGCCCTGCCACTTGCGGGGGCATCTCGCTGCATGACGGGTCGGACACGCGGCTGACGCTGCGGCCAGCACCTGTCGGCACGGGTCTGGTCTTTCGCCGTACGGACGTCACGGATCGCGATAACTTGATTGTCGTCCGGCCAGAGTCGGTCTCCGGTATTCGCAACTGCACGACCATTACGAATGCCGCTGGCGTCAGCGTCCAGACGATCGAACACCTGCTGGCCGCCCTGAGCGCGGCGGGGATCGACAACCTCATTCTCGAACTCGACGGGCCGGAGCTGCCCGCACTGGACGGGTCGGCCGAGCCGTTCCTGACGTTGATCGAGGAGGCAGGCGTGGAGCGCCAAGCCGCGCAGCGCCGTTACGTGCGTGTGTTGCGCTCCGTCGAAGTCGTCTCCCGGCATGGCCGCGAGGGAGGCTGGGCACGGATCGAGCCTTGCGCGCGCAATGCCGAGCGGCTCGAGCTGGACGTCACTATTGATTTTCCGGACGAAGCGATCGGCGAGCAGTCTATCCGCATCGCGCCGAATGTCCGCGCTTTCCGCGACCGTTTGGCATCTGCGCGCACATTCGCGCGCAAGCACGAAGTCGCGGCGCTGCAAGAAGCTGGGCTTTCCATGGGCGGGTCATTCGACAATGCCGTGGTCGTGGACGGTGCCGACGTATTGAATCCCGGCGGACTGCGGTTTGACGACGAGATGGTGCGTCACAAAGCGCTGGACCTAATGGGCGACCTCTATCTCGGCGGGCCGATCCTGGGTCGCGTCAGCACTTACAAATCCGGCCACGGGTTGAACCACGACTTGCTGATGGCGCTGTTCGCGGATCGGCATGCGTGGGAATATTGCGCATTGCCGGGCGCGAGAGCCCTGATCGCGATGATGGACATGCGTAAGCGCGCCCCGCGTGGTCTCGCCGTTCCTGCCTAAAGCCATGTTCGCCTCACTGCGGCGTTAAGACATTCTCACTTTGACGCTGCGCCTCCTCACGTTAAGAGCGCCGAAACCAGCGGGCGGGTGAGTCCGAATGTCCGCGAAACGGGATTTTCATGCGCAGATTGCCACGCCTCCGCCCTCCGATGTCTTTGGGCCATTTCGCTTTGCCGCTCGCGGCCATGCTGCTGCTCTCCGGCTGCTCTACGCTTGGTATTGGCGGAGACACCAAGGAAGAGCTCGCCTATATCGAACGCCCGGCCGAGCTGATCTACAACCAAGCCTTTGATGAGATGGACAGCAGCGACTGGGGCAATGCCAAGCTCCTGTTCGAAGAGGTCGAGCGCCAGCACCCGTTCTCCGAATGGGCGCGCCGTGCGCTTCTGATGAGCGCCTATGCGTCCTACCGTTCTGCCGACTACGAGGACAGCATCGTCACCGCGCGACGTTTCATCGATCTGCACCCCGGTTCCGACAGCGCGCCATACGCTTACTATCTGATCGCGCTGAACTATTATGACCAGATCTATGACGTCGGCCGGGACCAGGAAACGACGGTCAATGCCGAAAACGCACTACAGCAGGTCGTTCGCCGCTATCCCGACAGCGATTACGGCCGCGACGCGCGGCTGAAACTGGAGCTGACCCACGACCACCTCGCCGGCAAGGAAATGAGCGTCGGCCGCTTCTACCTGCGCCAGAATCAGCCGCTCGCCTCCATCATCCGGTTCAAGACCGTGGTGCGCGACTACGACACGACCAGCCAGGTCGAGGAAGCGATGCACCGTCTTGTCGAAGCCTATGTGACGCTCGGCGTCATTGGCGAGGCGCGTAAGGTGGGCTCCGTCCTGGGTTATAACTACCCGGATTCCGAATGGTATGCGGAGAGCTACGACTTGCTGCAGGAATACGGCGTCGATCTGGATGAAGAGATCGAGACGCGCGATCGTGGCTATTTCGAGCGCCTGCGCGACCGTCTGTTCTAGGGCAATTTCTCTGTCTGCGCCCATCATCACTGTTGGGTTTTTCCCATGCTGAGCGGTCTGTCCGTGCGCAATGTTGTGCTGATCGAACAGCTCGACCTCGATTTCGCGCGCGGGCTTTCGGCCCTGACGGGCGAGACGGGTGCGGGTAAGTCGATCCTGCTCGATGCGCTCGGAATGGCGGCGGGTGCACGGTCCGATCGGGGGCTGGTCCGTGCCGGGACCGACAAGGCGAGCACGACGGCGAGCTTCACCTTTGGCGATACTCACCCGGTCTGGCGCTTCCTGCGCGACAATGACATCGACGGCGACGCCAGCGAGGACCTGCGTTTGCGCCGCGTGGTCAGCGCGGATGGCCGCTCGCGTGCCTATGTCAACGACCAACCCATCGGGGTGAAAGTGCTGTCAAAGATTGGCGGCATGCTGCTCGAAGTCCACGGACAGCATGACGGACGTGGCTTGCTCGATCCGACTACGCATCTGGGCATGCTCGACAATTTCGGCGGCCATACGAAAGCGCTGGACGCCGTGCGCGCAGCCTGGACGAAGCGGCGTGAAACGCAGTCCGCTTTGGACGCCCTGCTGGAGCGCCAACAGAAGGCTGGCGACGACCGCGAGTTTCTCGAGATTGCAATTGCTGAGCTCGACCGGCTCGATCCGCGCGCGGGTGAGGACGAGCAGCTCGCCGAAGAACGCAAGTTCCTGCAGGGGGCGGAGGGCGCGCTGACAGAGCTGACCGCAGCTCAGGATACGCTGGGCGAGGGCGGGGAGTTCGAAGACCGGCTCAACGCTGCGCTGCAAGGTATCGATAGAGTGCGCGCGAAATTTGGTGACGGGGACGGGCGTGCCGCACTCGCGCTGAAGGCCGCGTCTGAGGCGCTGGAACGGGCTCTGCTAGAGACGAATGAGGCGCGGGAGGCCGTCGGCCACGCAGCCGAGACCTTCGATGTCGAGCCGGGCAAGTTGGAAACCGTAGAGGAGCGCCTGTTCTCCCTGCGGGCGGCGGCGCGCAAATACGGCGTTGGCATCGACAGGCTGGTCGCCAAACGCGCAGAATTTGCCGCCGAAATCAATTCCATCGAGACGGTCGAAGCCGATATCGAAGCCGCTAAACGCGCGCGTAATGCCGCCAAGACGACCTATGACGCCGCCGCCGCCACGCTGACCAAGGCGCGGGTGAAATCGGCCAAGCAACTCGACAAAGCCGTCGCCGCCGAGTTGCCGCCGCTGAAGATGGAGCGTGCGCGCTTCGTGACCGAAGTCACGCCTGGCACGGAGTCCGCCAGTGGCGTTGACCAAGTGCGCTATACGGTCTCAACCAACCCCGGCACGCCGCTGGGCCCGCTCGATAAGATCGCCTCCGGCGGCGAGATGGCACGCTTCGCGCTTGCCATCAAAGTGGCTCTGGCTGCCCGGAACGAGAGCGTCATGGTTTTTGACGAGGTCGATCAGGGCGTCGGAGGCGCGGTTGCGACGGCGGTCGGGCGTCGTTTGGCGCG
>CALDUL010000007.1 GCA_937923575.1 uncultured Algimonas sp. | reverse complement strand
CACGCCACCTGCCGCGCGTCATTCTCGAAGAACCACTGGAAGTGTGCTCTGCTCAAAGCCTACTGGACTAAGGGCCTCGGCACAGATATCCGACTCAAATCCCCAGCCTGCAGCTTATGGCAGGCGAAACAGCAGGAGACTAAATCATGAATGAGCCTATAATTGAAAAACACTTTTACCTCGACGACTATGCTGACGAGATTGTGCCGCATGAGCCAACGCTTGAGGGTTGCGCTCAATTTTTGCGCCATGGGAAAACCCAAAAGGATCGTGACGAGGGAGGCTGGACTATACCAGACGGGCCTCTCGTGGAGGACGGCGCGACCGTCAGCATATCTTCTCTGGTCATGGTGGCTGATAGGTCCCTCGTTAAAACTGTGGACGGCTACGCAATCACTCCTCCAATACCAGAGGGATTTGATTTTATCGCTCCTCGTCATGGTCCCGGTCTGGGATGGAGCGCCGACGAGATATTGGAGGAAGACACCGAGCCTTGGTATGAGGGACACCAGCCTGCGGGGACAATCCTCCAGCAGCTTGTCTATCAATATGAGGCGGAAGAGTGGGACGGCGCTGACCTCGCGGTCGGCAAGCATTGTGCGTCGGCGAAATACGTTTTCAGCAACATTGAGGGTCAAGAACCTAAGCTCACACCGCTCTGGGTCAGTGGAGCTGATGCTCGCCCAAGACACTAGCCCTCTTGCGGACTGACGTTGATTGCGCCAAATAGGCTGCATGACACAAATTAACACCACTCTCGAAATCGTCCGTCGCAAGACCGCCGAGCTCATTCCCTACGCGCGGAACTCCCGAACCCATGACGAGGCGCAGGTGGCACAGATTGCCGCCTCAATGCGCGAGTGGGGATGGACAAACCCTATCCTCATAGACGAGGAGAACGAAATCATAGCAGGCCACGGTCGCATTCTGGCGGCGCAGAAGCTCGGCGTGGAAGACGTGCCCTGCATTGTGGCTGCCGGATGGACCGAGGCCCAAAAGCGAGCCTACGTGATCGCGGACAACCAGCTCGCTATGAATGCTGGCTGGAACGAGGAGATGTTGAAGGTCGAACTCGCAGACCTCAAGGGCATGGATTTTGAGCTGGATCTAATCGGCTTTGACGTCACCAAGCTTAACGACCTCATGGCGGAGAAGAACGAAGGCGTCGGTGATGCTGACGCGGTACCGCCAGTCCAAGAGACACCGATATCAAAGCTCAATGACATTTGGCTGCTGGGCGAGCACCGTGTTATGTGCGGCGACAGCACCAACCACGACTCCATAGCGGAACTCATGGGCGGAGTGCTCGCTGATCAATACTTGACGGACCCGCCCTACAACGTCGCATATGAGGGCGGTACCGAGGACGCGCTCACAATCCAGAACGACGACATGGGCGACGAGGAGTTTAGAGAGTTCTTAACAAAGGCCTTCTCCGCGGCAGACCGCGTCATGAAAGAGGGAGCGGTTTTCTATATTTGGCACGCCGACCTTGAGGGCTATAACTTCCGAGGCGCGTGCCGGGACATTGGCTGGCAGGTCCGCACCTGCTTGGTTTGGAATAAAGGCTCTCTTGTCCTCTCCCGCGGGGATTATCACTGGAAGCATGAGCCGTGTGGGTGGAAAGAGGGCGCAGCACACCTCTGGGCCTCCGACCGAAAGCAAACCACCGTCCTCGATTTTGACAAGCCGGCTCGCAATGGCGAACACCCAACCATGAAGCCTGTGGACCTTATCGAGTATCAGATTTTGAACAACACAAAGGGGCAGGACATTGTCCTCGACGGCTTTGGCGGTTCTGGCACGACCCTAATTGCGTGCGAGAAGTCCGGTCGCTATGCGCGTATCATGGAGCTGGGCGAGAACTATGTGGACGTGATTGTGCGACCCTGGCAGGAATTTACTGGCAAGGAGGCGACGCTGGCAGGAACAGAGAAAACATTTGCGGAGGTCGAACGTGAGCGAACCGAAGGAGCATAAGGGCGGTGCGCCGCTGATTGTTCTGACCGAGGAGCAATACACGCAGGTCGAAATCCTCGCGCCATATTTGACGGCGCAGCAGATTGCGGACAACCTCGGCATATCTCGCGCCACGTTTTTTAACATCATGGACCGCGACGACCGCTGTAAAAAAATATTCCGCAAGGGCAAGTCCGACATGATTGCCAAGGTCGCGCAGGGCCTTATCGGCAAGGCGCTCAAGGGCGACAAGGGCGCTGCAATATTCCTGCTCAAGACACAGGCAGGCTGGTCCACAAAGACGACCGTCGAGCACACTGGACCTGACGGGATGCCTCTGATACCAAAGGAGAGCGTCAAACTCGACGACCTACCCAAAGAGGAACAAGATGCCCTACTCGCGAAATATCTCCCAGCTGCCGTCGTGGCTCAAGAAACAGGCCAAGAGCCTTCTGACGACGACGACCTGTAACTTCTGCTATTATATCCGGCTCTGTCTCGCAGGTGTCCTCGGCGCATTCCTCTTTGATATTTGGAGTGGCGCATGGGTCCTCCTACTGGTCATTGCCGTGGTGCTCGCTGGTTTGCTATGGCTGGCGAGAAACTTTGGGAAAGATATACCCTCATAGAGAATACCAAGAGTGGCGCAGCTGGAATAGGCCAGCCAGCCCTCGTTATACCAAAGCCTGTAAACGCGAAACAATAAGCATTATGGGGACCCCGTCACCGCCTAGCGGGGCGGGGTTTTTTACACGCTCTCTATTGATTTTCACGACTCAATCTGTGAATGCGAGATATGCAAGCACCTTGCCCAAACCGCAACCCAAACGATAAGAGAGTGAATAATGCAAACACCGAACGGGGATCTTCCAGTGTGGGTGATCGTTATTGTGGCGTTGGGCGGCGGCACACTAATTCCTATGATATGGCGGTTCTTTACTGAAAATCACACCAAGAACAGCGACCACGCGCGGACCGATAATCAGGTCCTTATCGAGAAGCTCAAGGACGACCTGCTCAAAGAAGAGAACAGGAACGCCATGCTTAGCGCAGAGCTGCAGCAGGTGAGTTCAAGGATGGACGCGCTTCGAAAAAATATGGCCGAGCTGCAAGTCGAGAATGCACGCAACAAAACAGAGCTCAAGTGGGTCGAGAAAGAACTCGAAAAAGAAACCAAGCGGAGTGCCGAACTTCGCGCTATCGTGTCAAACCTTCGTGGATTAAACAAATGATCACAGCCAACGCGCACGACCTGATAGCATTTTCACTGGAGGCTCTCGTGATAATGTGCTGCCTTTGGGCAGCCTGCGCGTCGATAGCTACAGTCTATCAACTCAAAGAGGTCAAGACACCCTTCGGGAATGCCTACAGGATAACGAGCTGCATATGGGCGGCGCTGTGGATTTACGGTGCATTCCTCCGCGGCCTCTGGGCCTATCAGGGCGGGTGGGAGATAAACGGAAACATATGGCAGATACGCTGGCTCGGCTGGTGGATGCTCGGCTCTGTAACCGCAGCTGTCCGGGAGGATATCCAGCACCACTTGAGTTCAAACAGCATATTTTTCAGAGACTCAATTGAGAGCCAGACGCTCACTGGCTGGCTGCTTAGCCGGATAATGATAAGCGCAGCGACCGCACTGCTCGGTATCGCCTTCATGGTTTACCTCTCATTCAACCCTTAGAAAACTGGACTTGCATAGTGCTGACGCCAGCGATATGGTCTTCACACGACAGGTTATCCTTCACGTCGTAAACAAGATGGAGTTTCTTGCGGGTAGCACTAGGTTCGCCATGTGTCCGGGAGGACCAGCGATTGCGCAGCATGAGGCTGGATATATTAAACCCGCCTTGTTCTCCCCCTATTGGACAAGGCGGGTTTTTTATTGTTGCAAGCACGCCGTAAACGTGTATTACAAACCCACCCGAATAAAAGCAGGAGTTCAAAAATGAATATCAAGAAAGATAAGCGCGGCCTCGCATGGCTCACCGCAGGCGGCAAACGCTGCCGCGTGCTGATTATGACAGGGCCATGGATTGAGGGCGTTGACCCTTCCACGATTAAGGTCCTGCCCAAAGGCGGGTACTTCCCGCAAGAGATATGCGAGGTCCTC
>CALDUL010000006.1 GCA_937923575.1 uncultured Algimonas sp. | reverse complement strand
TGTGTTCCACCGACCGCAGATCATGGGCGTGCTCAACGTCACACCGGACAGCTTTTCCGATGGCGGCACCCATGTCGATCTGGACGCGGGCGTGCGAGCCGCGCGCGCCATGATTGCCGCGGGTGCGGACATCATCGACATCGGCGGGGAGAGCACGCGACCAGGTGCAACGACTGTCCCGACCGATGAGGAAATCGCTCGCACCGTGCCCGTCATCCGCGCGCTGCGAGACGCGACGCAGGACGACGACCCACCCCCGCGCATCAGTATCGACACGCGAAAGCCCGACGTCGCGCGCGCGGCCATCCTCGCAGGGGCCGATATCTGGAACGACGTCTCGGCACTGACCTATGCGCCCGACAGCGTGTCAGTGGCGGCGGAGCTCGGCTGTCCGGTGATCCTTATGCATGCGCAGGGCACGCCGGAGACCATGCAGGACAGACCCCGTTATGACGACCCAGTCGAGGAGGTGCTCGCCTTCCTGCGCGCGCGGATAGAGGCTTGCGAAGCGGCCGGTATCGAGCGCCGGGACATTACCATCGATCCGGGAATCGGCTTTGGCAAGCGCCTGTCTGACAATCTCGCGATCCTGCGCGCAACCCGCCGCTTCGCTGGACTCGCCCCGACCCTGATCGGCACGTCGCGCAAGAGCTTTATCCAGCGGATCGACGGGAGCCCGGTCGACAAGCGCCTCGCCGGATCGCTGGCCAGCGCGCTCTATGCGGCGAAAGAGGGGGCTGCGATCGTTCGGGTTCACGACGTCGCGGAGACGCTGCAGGCGCTACGGGTGTGGGAAGCGATTGGGGAGGCGGGCGATGCTTCGCTGTAAGGGCTATGAACCCGAACGTTTCGGGTCGCTCAAGATCCAGAAACACGGCTGGCAGCGATACACACCGCTGACGGGTGCAGCGGCCGACGCCTTCTGGCAGCAATGCCGGAGCCCGCGCCGGGCCTTTCTCTACGCGGTCTTCTTCGGCATGTTTGGCGTGCACCGCGTCTATATCGGCCACTACGCTACGGCGCTCGCAATCTTCGCGCTCGGCCTCGCTACACTGATTATACCGTTTCGCCCGCTCTTCTGGTTTGCTGCCGTGGTCTACCTCGTCGAGCTAGGCCATATCGTTCGCACGACCGAGCAGGGGAACGATAGCCGCGAAGGCGCGCTAATGTTGGCGCAGATCAATGCGCGTCCCGCAACAAAAGAGATTTCTCGATGAGCGAACTTCCCCCCGTCAACGGCCGAGTCCTCATCATCGCTGGCTCCGACTCCTCCGGCGGAGCGGGCATTCAGGCGGACATCAAGGCCTGCGCGGCGTTCGGGGCCTATTCCATGACGGCGGTGACCGCGGTGACGGTGCAGAACACGCTCGGTGTTTCGCAAGTGCAGCTGATGAGCCCGGAGATCGTCAGCGCGCAGATTGCGGCTTGCGTGGACGATATCGGCGTGGACGTGGTGAAGATCGGTATGCTGGGAAATGCGGACATTATCCGCGCGGTTCACGCCGCCGTCGAGCCGCTCGATGCGCTGGTCGTGCTGGACCCGGTCATGGTCGCGACGTCGGGCGATGCGCTGTTGGTCGATGATGCGATCGGCGCTCTTAAGGAATTGCTCGTCCCGATCGCGGACCTGGTGACACCCAATGTGCCGGAGGCCGCGCTGCTGACGGGGCTGTCGGTCGAGGACACGGACGATCTGTCAAAGGCGGGCGATGCGATCCTCGCCATGGGCGCTTATGCCGCGCTGATGAAAGGCGGGCATCTGGACATGAAATCCGTCGTGGATGTGCTGGTCAGCGAGGAGGGCGCCTCCGTCATGTCCGGCCCGCGCATCCACTCTCGCCACACCCACGGAACGGGCTGCACTCTGGCGAGCGCGACGGCGGCGGTGCTGTCGCTGGGTGCTAATCTGGACGAAGCGGTATCAGCCGCGCGCGACTATGTGTTCGAGGCGATCCGCACCGCGCCCAAGTTGGGGCAGGGGAACGGCCCGCTCAATCACGGGCTCGCCCTGCCGTCTATGACGGCGGCTTCAGCGCAGGGACAGGCGGGCGGGACCGACCCCGATCCGGCAAATCCGTTTGCGGCGTTGAAAGGTCTTGGGACGAAAAGCTGACCGAACCGCGACGGCTGATCATGACGCCGACGATGATGACGACGAAGGCGACGGCGATCTTGTAGGTAAAGGCCTCGCCCAGAAACCACACGCCGAGGACAACGCTCGCCATGGGTGGAAAGTAATTCAGCCGCGCCATGGCCGACGGCCCGGCCCGGTCGATGAAGGTCAGATAGATGATCGTCGCTACGCCCGTGCTGCCAAAGCCCAACGCGATGATCGCGAACCACGCCGGCGCATTGGGCGTGAACCCTCCGGGCTCCACGATCAGCGCCGCTATGACACCCGCGACTGCTGCTGCGCCGATCATCATGGCGGCCCCGACTTCGGCAGGCGTGTCCGGTGCTCGCTTGGCGGCGACCGTGGTAAAGGCGTAGCAGAAGGCCGCGCCGAGAATGATCAGCTGCGCGACCCAGTCGGATGTCAGACCAAAGCCCGGCTTGTCCGGCAGGAACAGCACGGCGACACCGCAGAAGCCGATAACGAAGCCGATGATCTTCCACAGCGTGAGCTTCTCCTCGGTGAAGAAATGCGCGAGCACGATGGTGATTAGCGGCATGGCGCCGACGATGACTGCCGTTAGCCCGCTATCGACAGTCAGCTGCCCCACCGCCATCAATACGAAAGGAATGACCGCGCCCGTCAGGCCGAGCACTGCATACCACAGCCAACGGACATCGCTGAGGGGTGGAAAGCGGTGGCCGCGGATCAGCGCGTAGCTCGTCAAGAACATCGCGCCGATCACCAGCCGTCCGGCCGTCAGCCAATAGGGGTCGATATTATCGACGCCCAGCCCGACCAGAGTAAAGGCGCTGCCCCAGACGATGATGAGGACAGCCGATACGGCGATCATCCCGGTGCGGGTATAGGGGCGCGAAGACATATTTGCGCGCGTGGCAGCGCCGTGCCCGCCCGTCAACGCGGGCAAGTGCATGACATGTGTGCGATGGCAACCGACAAGCTCACGGCGCGTTTAAACTAGGCAAAACTTGTCGCGCTGGAAAACTCATGAAACGATTGACCCTCGCCCTCCTGCTGGCTGCTATTCCCATGCAGGCGTTGGCGGCGACCCCACTCGCGCCGAAAGCGGTGGCTGACTACAATACGGCGCAGGCGCGCTCCGCGCAGATGAGCTTGCAGGACTTCGTCAAACGTTTTGGCCCGGGTCCCGTCATGCAGGCTATCGAGTCTGTCGCGGACCACGGCCTAAACCCGGACGACTACCATTTGCAGGAGCTGCTAAGCACGAGCATTTCCACCGAGCGCAAGGCCGAGCTCGCGCTCGACGGCTGGATGAGCGCGGCGTCGCATGTCGCTTTTGGTAAATTGAAGCCCACCAGTGTCGAGCCTGACTGGACGGCGCAAGGCCGACAGGCTGATCTGGCCGCTCATTTGCGCGCGGCACTCGCGGCGAATGAATTGCCCAACAGTCTCAACACGCTCGCGCCGAAACACGAGGCCTATCAGTCGCTGCGACGTGAACTGATCAGCCGACGCAGTGTGTCGGTCGCATCGCGTGTCGCCATTCCGGTCGGCGATACGTTGAAGCCCGGAATACGCGGCGAGCGGGTGTCAGCGGTTCAAGCCCGACTCGGCGTGGCGGAGACGGGAATTTATGACGCTGCGACCGAAGCCGCTGTCACGGCATTCCAAGATAGGAATAATCTCGACGCTGACGGAAAGGTAGGCCCCGCGACGCTCAGGGCGCTCAACCGTACGGGCTCGTCGGAGATTAACCAGTTGCGGGTCAATCTGGAGCGCTGGCGCTGGCTTCCGGATGAGCTCGGCGCGAAGCATGTGCGCGTGAATATCGCCGACTTCTCCGTGCAAGCGTGGAAGGACGGACGTATCGAGCGCGTCCACAGCGGCATCGTCGGTAAGCCGTTTCGCAAGACACCGGTCTTTTCTGACGAGATCGAATATGTCGTGCTGAACCCGTGGTGGGAGACGCCGGCGAGCCTTGCGCGGCGGGACAAGCTGCCGTCCTTTCGCCGCGACCCGTCCAAGGTGAGCAAGCTCGGCTTTCAAGTGCTGCAGAACGGCCAGGTCGTGGACGCCTCGACCATAGACTGGAACAGCGTTCCGGATTCCATGCCCTACCGTATCCGGCAAGCACCCGGCCCGACCAATGCGCTGGGTCAAGTGAAAATCATTTTCCCGAACAAGCACAATGTCTATCTGCACGACACGCCCGACCGTGGGCTGTTCGCCCAGCGGCAGCGCGCCTTTTCCAGCGGCTGTATCAGAACCCAGGATCCGTTGGACCTCACCGCTTGGCTGCTGGACGGAAAGCCCGGCTGGGACAAGGCCGGGATCGATGCGCAAGTTGCTTCGGGAAAGGAGCGCCGGGTCGATCTGGATGTCCGCGTGCCCGTGCATGTGCTCTATATGACGGCCGTCACCGATGCGGCGGGCGTGCGTCTCGTCGATGATATTTACGATCGTGACGCCACCGTGCTCGCTGGGCTAAACGCCAAACCATGAGCGATGTTACGGCGGGTATATTATTGATCGGTGACGAGCTGCTGTCCGGCCGAACGCAGGACACCAATCTCGCCACGATTGCGAAGTTTCTGGGCCCGCTCGGCGTACAGGTCCGCGAAGCGCGCATTCTGGCCGACGATGCCGCAACCATCACCGAGACAGTCCGCGTCTTCAGCGAGCGGTTCGACTATGTCTTCACGACCGGCGGGATCGGACCCACCCATGACGACATTACCGCCGACTGTATCGCGGCCGCCTTCGGGCTCGGGATTGGCGAGCGCGAAGATGCGCTGGATATGCTGCGGGAGCGTTACGGCGATGATGAGCTGAACGCAGCGCGCCGCCGGATGGCGCGGATCCCGGACGGCGCGTCATTGATCGACAATCCGGTCAGCCAAGCACCGGGCTTCCAGACCCGCAATGTCTTCACCATGGCCGGCGTGCCGCAGATCATGCGCGCCATGTTACCCGACATCGTCCATCGCCTGAAGGGCGGCGCGCTCGTCCACCAGATCACCGTGACGTGCGCCGGTGTCGGGGAGGGAGACGCGGCTGCGGGACTGGCCGAGATCGAGGCCGCGCATCCGGGCGTCGGAATCGGCAGTTATCCTTTCTTCAACGACGCGTTGCGCGGTGTGTCATTCGTGGCCCGCAGCCGCGATGAGGCGCAGCTGGAGCGAGTCCGGAGCGCGCTGGAAGCGCTTGTCGAACGGCTGGGCGGCGGCTAGTCGGGGCGCGCCTGCGGGCGTGGCGAAATGGTAGACGCGACAGACTTAAAATCTGTTATCCGCAAGGATGTGCCGGTTCGATCCCGGCCGCCCGTAGGCCCGAACTGGAGACGCCATGCAGTCCGAAAAGATCAGCTTCCCCGGCGCGTTCGGTCACGACCTCTCAGCCAAGATCGACTTCCCGGACAATGGCGAAGTCATCTCTTGGTGCGTGTTCGCTCACGGATTCTCCATCGGCAAGGATCTCAAGCCCGTGCGAACCATCTCCAAGGCGCTGGTGGACGAGGGCTACGGCATGTTGCGCTTCGACTTTACGGGACTGGGCGAGAGCGGCGGCGACTTTGCGGACACCAACTTCTCCACAAATGTCGAGGAGATCATTCACGCCTGTGACTGGCTACGCGAAAACCGCGATGCTCCGCGCATTCTGATCGGGCACAGCTTTGGCGGCACGGCGATGCTGAAGGCCGCAGAAAGCGTGGCCGAGAGCAAGGCCATCGCGACCATCGGCAGCCCGTGCTCGACCAGTCACATCATTCACCATTTCGCGCATAAGCTGGACGAGATCATCGAAGACGGTGAGGCGCAGGTGCTGCTCGCGGGTCGGCCGTTCACGATCAAGGAGCAATTCGTCAAGGATGTCCAAGCCCACGATGTGGCGGCCGATCTCGAAGATCTGGACCGGGCTCTGCTGATTTTCCATAGTCCGCAGGACCAGGTCGTGTCGATCAAGAACGCCGGACATTTGTTCGGAGCTGCGCGCCATCCCAAGAGCTTCGTCTCGCTGGACGGCGCGGACCACCTCTTGCTCAAGGACGATGAAGACGCCGACTATGTCGGGCGTGTGCTCGCAGCCTGGGCCGAACGATATGTTTTTGAGGACACGTGAGCGCCGCTCTTGCCGCTCGCTATTTCGGCAGCGTTTCCAGCGCCGCGACCAGCGCCTTGTAGTCCGCAGGCGGCTCTGCCTCGAAAGACAGCTCTTCCTTCGTCACCGGATGAATGAACCCCAGCGTGCGCGCGTGCAAGGCTTGGCGTTTGAAGGCGGCGACGGCGTCCCGCACGGTGGCTTCGACTTCGCTATTGTCGCTCAGGAACTGGCGGTGATTGCCGTAGAGCGGATCGCCCAGCAGCGGACAGTTGATATGCGCCATGTGGACCCGGATCTGGTGCGTGCGACCCGTTTCCAGACGACACTCCAGCTCGGCCACCACGGGTGAACCGACACTGGCGTTTTTGCGCTGACCGAAGCCGCGGATGGCGGTGTAGTGGGTGATGGCGTGGCGCCCGTGAATGTCGGCGTCCATATCGCCCAGCGTTCCGCGCACGACCGCTTGCTTCTTTCGGTCTGCGGTAGAACGGGCGAGGCGGCTCTCGATCGTACCGGTGCGCGGGTTCGGCCGTCCTCTGGTGAGGCAGATATAGGCGCGCTCCATCGAATGGTCGGCAAATTGCGCGGCGAGCCCCCGGTGTGCAGCGTCGGTCTTGGCCACGACCATCACGCCAGAGGTATCCTTGTCGATCCGGTGAACAATGCCGGGCCGCATCACGCCGCCGATGCCCGACAGGCTGTCCGCGCAATGGTGCAGAAGCGCGTTGACCAGCGTTCCGGAGCGAGAGCCGGGGGCAGGATGGACCGTCATGCCCGACGGCTTGTCGATCACGATCAGATATTCGTCCTCATGGAGAACGGAGAGCGGGATATTTTCGGGTAGTGGCGTGTCGTCGACGGGCGGCGGGACATGGACGGCATATTCGACGCCCTCGACCACCTTGCCCGTGACCTTGCGCACGATATTGCCATTAGCGCGCACGTCGCCGCTCTCCACCAGCGCCTTAATCCGCGCACGTGACAATTCGGTCCAGCTCGATAGCCAGCGGTCCACGCGCTCGCCCGCATTTGACGCCTCGGCGGTACGCGTTTCCCATCGACCGGTGTCACTCATGATATCTGGCATGATAGCTGTCTCATCATCGCAGCGCAGACAGGCAGAGCAGATAGGCACGGCCGGATGCCGACCCGAGCTGCGCGCGAAGCTGAGTCTCGTCGCGCCCCGCGAGCGTGGCGGAGAAGCTCCGGGTGAAGCTCTCGGCGCGGAGCTTGAACTCGAGATCGGCCGCCAACACGCCGCGCAGATGCACCACCGGATCGCGCAACCGCGCTGTCACGACATCGGCCTGCGCGCTCTCACCGCCGCTGAGTTGAGCGCGGCTGGCGTCGATAATCGTGCCTTCGTCGACCACGGCGGACGGAGCCAGCTGCACTTCGCAGAGACGCGCCACGACATCGGAGCCGTCGGGCAATTGCGGGGCGGGCGGCACGGTCGGCTCGGTCGCGAGGGGAAAGTTGGCGAGCGGCACGCCAGCAGGCGGGCGGACGATGTCGCCTGCCTTCGCTGCCGTCAAAGACGCTGCCGGATTTGGTGTCTGCGCATCGATGCCGCCGAGAATATCCCGCCAGCGCCATCCCTGTTTGGTTTCCGCCTTGGCTCTACCAAAGCCCTTGCTCTTGCGACCCAGATCTTCGGCCGGGCGGCGCAGTACATCACGCGCGGTGGTCGGAGCGGTATCCTGGTCCGGGATCTCCAGGCTCTGCGTGAGGTCCAGCATGTCCGTCTCTGGCCCGATCGCGAGCTCCGGCGCGAGGGGCGCAATCGGCTCGACCTTGGGCGCGCGCTTATAGGCTACGGGCTTCGGCTCGACCGGCGGAAAGTCAGATTCAAGAGGCTGCAAATGGATGCGACGGCTCTCGCGGCTCTCGCGTTCACGCGTCGCTTGCTCTTCCTCGAAGTCAAGCGTGGCAGAGGTGGTCGTATCGATCCGTGCCTGGAGCGCGCGCAACTCCGCCTCCATCAGCGACAAGTCCCGGCGCGCCGATGCGACGCTGTCCGTCACGCGATCCGTTAGCCCGGCCGTGAAATCGCGCGAGCGCGTGTCGGCGGCGTCGAGCGTTGCGTCGATGGTTGTGAGGCGCTCTTCCAGCGTCTGCTGTATCGACTGGGTATGATCGACGAGCGCGGTGAGCCGCTTCTCCGTGATCTCCAATTGGGCGTCGACGGCGCTGAGTTGCTCGGTCTGCGAGAACAGCGCAGCTTCCGTCGTGTCGCGCTCTCCTGAAAGGCGGTCGGCCATGCTGTTGAGATGCTCCGCGCGGCGCTCATAGACGGCGTCGAGCTCGGTCGCGCTGCGTGTAATGCGGTCAGCCATGTCGGAGAGGCGGGCTTCGGCGTCGCGTAGGGTCGTTTCCGCAGCGGTGCTCGTGGTCGACACACTCTCTGCCGTCCCGGACAGCGCGGTCGCCGCCGCTCCCAGCGTTTCGTTGATCTTGGCGAGATCGGCGTCGGCAGCCTTTGTCGTGTCGTCAAGCTTGCCACGCTGCGCATCGACTGCCGCGCTCATCGCGTCCATCTGCGACTGAAACGTCGTGGCGAGGCTTTCAAACGCCTGCCGATGCAGGGAGAGAGCGCGGCTGACGGTCTCGGAGCGCTCGGCCATGACTTTGGTCGTGCCGTCCATCGCTTCGCCCTGATCGGAGAGCGTTGCGGCAAATCCCTCGACCTGGGCGCGGCTACGCTCCAGCCGCGCTTCGACACCTGTCAGCTCGGCGCGAATGGACTGGGCGAGGGTGGCTATCTCATCGGGTACTGTCGTGTGAGCGCGTGTCAGCCGTTCCGCCGCAGCGCTGGCACGGGCGGCCTCGCCTCGCAGGGTGGAGAGCTCGCGCAAGGCGAAGTACAGCAGCGCGAACGCCATGAGCGGGAGCAGCACAGCGATGACGATTGCCGCGAAACCCGCCGGTCCGATATTCTGCGCGCCGACGTCTGCCACATAGAGCCAAGCCAGAACGGCCAAAGCGACGAGACCCAGCAGGCCGATCGTGACGGCGATCGGCGTGAGCTTGCTGGATGGTGTCTCAACAGGATTCGTCGGGCGGAAGACATTTCCAACAGGACTTGCGGCGGAGGGCTGCACAGCGTTTTGCGCGGGCCGCAGGGGCGCGTCATCCGGCAGCTCTATGCGTGTGACCAATGGCTCGCGCGCAGGCCGACCGCCACTCGCATCAAGCCTGCGGATGATCGGATCCGGCTTGTTGACGGCGGCCGCGTCTCCAGCAGGGTCCGTGTCTATGGAGAAGATTTTCTTCGTAATATCGGACACGTCCGTTCCCCTTACCTTACGGGTCTCCCGTCCTGGTCATCACGCGCTATCACACCGTTCCTGCAGGTGGAAGCTAGGTCTCATACTCATTAATAGGTTGGGTTTGACGGCTTTGGGGCGTTGCGTGGCTAGGCGCGGATTGAAGCCAATGCGTCCGCCTTGGCGAGAGCCGCAATGACGTCCACGGGACGCCCCAAAGCTGCCCCGCCGGGGTCGTCATGAGCGCACCCTGGGACCGCGTCGAGCCGCTTGCCAAGGCGGGCGCATTGGCTGCGCGTCGCTCCTGACCCGGAACACGCTCGTGAAGATCAAAACCCGACCTATTTATGGGTGTGAGACCTTGCGCCGCCGGGTCACCCACAACAGACCGAGAATGGCGAGGAGCACGAGAATGGTCCCGATGCTATCGCCCGTCGGTTCGGCCCGGACCTGCCACAGCGACGGCGTCGGCAGAACCGAGCCCTCATAATTCACGAAAACACCTGCAAAAGTGTTGTTGGCCGCGTGCACGGCGATGGCGCTTTCCAGACCGTCGTCGATGAGCACCATCAAACAGGCCGCGAAGCCAAAGAAGAAATAGCCGCTCATGACGATCGCGAGCTGCCCGCTCTCCGCGCCTGAGGTCGCTTCGGGATTGGCGAGGTGCAGCGCGGTGAAGAGCCCGGAGGTAATGGCAAAGGCCACCCATTTATTGCCGAGCCCTTGTATCAGCCCCTTGTTCATATAGCCGCGCACGACGATCTCCTCCGTCGCGGACTGGATCGGCAGCAGTGTCAGCGAGATCAGCGCGAAGATGAAGAAGCGCGACGGGTCAAACTGCCAGGCTGGCGCGTTGCCTGTCAGCGCGCCGCCGATGAAGGAGAAGGCGAATAGGACTGCCCAGGTGATGATGAAGGCTTGCAGAGCGCGGCCCCAGCGGAAGCGCGAGAATGATGTGTGCAACGATGTGAGAGCTTTGCGGTGGATCTTGCGCCAGGCGAAATAGCAACCGCTGAGCGCGGCCGGAAACGTCAGCAGGAACAGTGCGTAGAGCCACGCGTGCCGCCCCATTAGTGTGGTCAGCGCATTGTTGATCGCGGAGGTATCGCCTTGAAAAAAGCTACTCAGCGCAAGGCCGAGGAAGGTCATGGCTGCGCTCATCACCAGCAGGACGCGCGACGCCTTACCCCTGTCGCCAAGGTAGTGAACGAGCCCGGTGATGACACCGACGAGCACGCCGAAGAACATCAGCGTCGACCCAATCCCGGCCAGAGCGGCGTTGCCATCGCTAGAAGCGCTCAGACTGGCCGTCATCTCCGGCGTACCGTCGCCGATCATCGCGCCGACAAGCCCCAAGCCGAAGAGGATCTGCCCGACGAACCAGGCCGCGATGATGAAGAAAAATCCCGCGACCCAGTCCATCCAGTCGACGTCGCCATTGGAGCCGCGGTCGTAATAGGAGAGGTGCTCTCCTGAATTGTTTGAAGATACGCCTTGAAAATCGACCATGTCCGGTGTCCTGTAGCCTGCCCGCGAGGTGGTAGATGTGCCGCGCGCAAAACGAAATCGCAACAAGGCAGACCGTGACCGAAAACGCTCCCATCGATTACGACCATCTGAACCTCTATGTCGGCGGGGACGTGGCGCTGACCCGCGAAGTCTTCGGCCTGTTCAGCCACCAAGTTGATATGTGGGGCAGGGGACTGACGGCGGATGCCGATGACGAAGTCTGGAGTTCGGTCACCCATTCCATCAAGGGTTCGGCCAAGGCAGTCGGCGCGTCGCATCTGGCGGATCTGTGCGAACGGGCGGAAAGCCTGATAGGCGACGGCCGTCGCCTGGGTGCGCGACAAGTTGCTGTGCAGAATATCGAGCACACCATTTCGCTGGTGCAGGCGGAGATCGCGCGCTGGGAACATCGCCAGAGCTTGGCAGACCTGCGCAACTCCTAGCGCCAAACGAAAACGCCGTCGCCCAGCGGGCAACGGCGTTCGAAGAGTGTACTACGCGTGAACTCGGAATACCTGATCCGTGTAGGTGGCGTCGGTTTAGGGCTCCTTGCTAGACGCGGTTAACACTGTGTTTGCGTCATGGTCTGCGGGCGAAAGACGCCCATCCTTTCTCGCCGCCCCAATTATGCCATGAAGAAACCTCGCGCCCGCCGGAGGTTGCGCCCCAATTCCGACGCGCGCGTGCGACATGCGACTATGGATAGACCGAATCGCATTGGAGACGCACGTGACACGACTGCCGGGCTGGCTGTGGGGCCTTATCATCGTCGGAATTTTCGCGTTCGCGGGCTGGGTCGGTTACAGCCTGGGCGCGCCCTCGCAGATCTCCGATAACGATGGAACGATCGAGGTCACGCAGGACGCCCCAACGCGCACCACTCATACCGGCGACGATGATGACGAAAGGCGGACAGCGCCTCCGCCCGAGCCAGAGCTGCGCCGACCGGAGACATCCGAGCCGCGCGAGATCGAACTGAGTTACTTGGGTTGGGATACGGTCGACACCGATCCTGAAAACCCGCGAGTCTGCCTGACCATGAGCGCCGCCCCAGATGCGGACCGCGTGGTGGACGACAAATCCTTCGTGCGCATCACGCCGGACACGCCCTTTTCACTTGCGGTCGATGGTCGTTCGCTTTGCGTGCTCGGGCTCGACACGAATAAGAGCTATAGCATCGACTTGCTTGCGGGTTTTACCGCAGAAAACGGTCGCTCCCTTCCCACGACGGTAACGGCGCAGGTGACCTTCGATCCAAAGCCCGGCTTGGTCGGGTTTGTAGGCGAGGGCATCATCCTGCCACGTGGTAATGACGCCACGCTCGGCATTCGCGCCATGAATGTGACCGGCGCGACCCTGACAGTTTACCGCGTCAATCACCGTGCTCTGTTCGACGAGGCACCCGACGGCGGGCGCACTGTGCTCCAGGGCGACTGGGGTTATTTCAACGAAGCCTATAGCTCGCGCGTCAAAGTTCACAGCGAGGCCATGGAGTTGGCAGGCCAGACGAATGAGATGGTGGAGACGGCATTCTCACTGACCGATATCGTCGAAGCGAACGGTCCCGGCGCCTATATCGTCTATCTCTCGTCCAACAATGTCGACAACAATGGGCGCGATCCGATGTCCTACCGCTGGCTTTATGTGACGGACCTTGCACTTGCGAGCTACCGCACGGAAGAGGCGCTACACGTTACGCTCCGCTCAATCGAGACCGCGAAGACTGTGCGCGAGGCAAAGGTCGTGCTGATCGCGCGCAATAACGACGTGCTCGCCGAAGCGCAGACCGATGCGCAGGGCCGCGCGGTCATCCCGGCGGCCGCCATGCGCGGGCAGGGCAATGACGCGCCGAAAATGCTGCTCGCCTATGCGGGCGATGACGATTTCGCCGCGCTGGACCTGACGCGTAGTCCGCTCGATCTGACCGCTTTCGACGTGGCCGGCCGCGACGCGAGTGGCGCTTATGACGCTTTCCTCTATGCGGAGCGGGGCATCTACCGCCCCGGAGCGACAGTGAACCTGACCGCTCTCGTCCGCGACGTCACGGGCCGCGCGGCGTTCGACCGTCCGGGGACGCTGCGCATTCTGAAGCCTGACGCGACTGTGCTCGAGGACATCACGGTCACCCCGGACGGCATGGCGGGCGCGCTTTATCGGGCTATCGACATTCCGGACAATGCCCCGCGCGGGCGTTGGACGGCGGAGCTGTCCTTGGACGGCCTCGACGCGCCGATTGGCCGGCTGAGCTTTTCGGTCGAGGACTTTGCGCCCGAGCAATTGCGACTCGATGTGCGTGTCGATGACACGCCGCTGCGACTTGGCGAGACGCGCGACGTCGCCATTGTCGCCGACTTTCTCTACGGCGCGCCCGGGCGCGGTCTGGACGCCGAGGCCGAGGCCCGCATTCAAGTCGACCCCAAGCCGTTCCCCGACTTCGCCAATTACAGCTTCGGCGATCCGAAGACCGACTTTCGCGAACAACTGATACCATTCGGCTCCGGCGTGACGGATGACGAAGGCCAACTCGAAACCGAGCTGGAGCTTGGCGGGGATGCCTTTCGCTCAAGCTCGCCCTTGCGCGCTTTCGTGACGGCAGGTGTGGCAGAGCCCGGCGGACGATATGTGCGCGATAGCGTTTTCGTCCCTATCCGCAGCGCGGACGTCTATGTCGGCTTCGATCCCAAATTCGAGGGCGGTTACGCACGGCGCAATACACCCGCGGCCTTTGACATTGTCGCCCTCGATGCGGCTGGCGAGCGTATCGCGGTCGAGGGCAAGATCCGGATGATCCGCGAAGACTTTGACTACCAGTGGTTTCGCGAGAATGGCCGTTGGCGCTACCGTATCGACATTCGCGATCAGGGTATCTGGGAGCGCACGGCGAAGATCGCCGCGAACGCGCCCTTCCGTCTGACGGAGAGCCTCGACTATGGCCAGTACCGTATCGAGGTCGAAGTCGACGGCGTCGTTTCGGGCTTCCGCTTTGGCTCCGGCTGGGCGCGCAGCGAGAACAACGAAGCGCCGGACAAGATGGCGCTCGGCGTTGGCTCCGACAGCTTTACGCCTGGCGACACAATCGCGCTCACCCTGGACGCGCCCTTTGCCGGGATGGGCGAGTTGGTGCTGGCCGACAGCACTGTGCGTCGCGTTGTCAACGTCGCGCTGGAAGAGGGGTCCCAAACCGTGCGCGTGAAAACACCGCGCGACTGGAATGCCGATCTCTACGCCATGTTGACCCTCTACAAGCCGGGCGAGAACACCGTCCGCGCGACGCGGTCCGTTGGGCTGGTCCACATCCCCGTCGATCGCTCCCGCCAGCGGCTCGAAGTTTCACTCAGCGCGCCGGATAAAATCCTGCCGCGCCAAACCCAAGACGTGACGATCCGCGTCGCCGATGCGGGCCGAAGCGAGATTTTCGCCACGCTCGCCGCCGTTGATACGGGCATCCTGCAAATCACGGATTACAGCCCTCCGGATCCGGAACGCATTCTGTTTGGCAAGCGCGCCTTTGCTGTCGATGTCTACGATGACTACGCCCGCATGCTCGCGCCCTATCTCGGTCCCGACCGCGTTGGCGGCGACAGCTTGGGCGGAGCGGGGCTCTCCGTCGTTCCCATCCAGATCGTGTCGCTCTTCGAAGGCCCGGTGCAGCTCAAAAACGGCGAAGCGGTCGTCCCGATCGACGTGCCGGACTTCCAGGGCGAGCTGACGCTGATGACTGTGGTCTGGTCCGATGAGGCGCTCGGCAGCGCTTCGCAGCCGATGATCGTTCGCGATCCGGTGACGGTGCAGCTGTCCCTGCCGCGTTTTCTCGCGCCGGGTGATACAGCGGTCGCCACCCTCGCGCTCGACAATGTCGATGGCCGCGACGGCACATACGCCAGCTCCGTCGCGCTCTCGGGTCGTAGCATCGCCTCGGCGTCCACTCCGCTGAAACGCGGCGAACGCGCCGAGGAAGTGATAGAGATCACGAGCGCCGATACCGGCGTGCAGACCTACTCGCTCGCCAGTCAGGGCCCTGATTTCAAGGTTTCGCGCGAGTACCGGATTGAGACCCGCGCACCCGGCATGCCGCAAACCGTCAGCCGAACGGTGCAGCTGGGTGCAGGCGAGAGCCTGAATGTTGAGCAAGATGCCGAGCTGGCCGACTTCGTGACCGGCAGCACAGAGCTGCGCGTCTCCGCTTCCTACTCGCCGCTGTTCGACCCGGCTCCGCTCATGGCAGCACTGAGCCGTTATCCCTACGGCTGCTCGGAGCAGGTGACGAGCGTGGCCATGCCGCTTCTCGTTAGCCGCTCTATCGGGCGTCTGTCGGGACAGAGCGACGCGCAGCGCAGTGCCGCAATCGAAGGGTCGGTCGAGCGCCTGCTGTCGCGCCAAAGCGCGGACGGCTCCATCGGCCTGTGGCGGGAAGGGGACGGCAACGCCTCGCCCTATGTGCACCTCTATGCCAGCGAGTTCCTGCTGCTGGCCGATGCGGAAGGGTTCGATCTGCCGCGCGCGGCAAGGCAGCGTGTGATCAATTCGCTGCAGACGCTGGCGAAGCTGGAGAAACGCAGCTCGCTCGATCTCGATTATAACTACGGCATGCGCGGCGACCGTCCGAACTACGAACTGCGCGCAGCCGAACGTGCGGCGACGGCTATGCATCTGCTGGCGATCCACGACACGGTCGCCAAAACCGACGTCGTCTATCTGCAAGATCGCTTTGGCGACAAGATGGAGAGCTCCATCTCGCTCACCCGTCTCGGCGCGGCGCTGGAAGCGATTGGTGAGAGTGCGCGCGCGAACAGGGCCTACACCCGTGCGGCCGAACGCATGGATGAAAACGAGCCGACCAACTACTATGTGCGTGGGCTGGTCAATGTCGCGGCGCTTCTGAGCCTGCCGGAGCGCCTGCCTCCGAATGTGCTGCAAGAGGTCATGCTTGCCCTTCCGAACGCCGCCCCGCGCTACTCGAACACCCATGAACGTTCCTGGCTGCTGCGCGCCGCCGCGGCCACGGGCAGCGCCAATGTCGAGGTGCCATTTAAGGGTGAAGCGGGCTGGACGGCAGCGGGGCGCACCTCTGCGCTCGTCGTGACCCAGGACCGCATCATCGAGAATTCTTCCGACAAGCCGGTCTACCTCACCGTGTCCGCGACGGGCTTGCCCACCGCGCCGCAAGTGGCGGCGTCCAATGGTGCGTCTCTGACCAAGACGCTGCACCGAATGGACGGCAAGGTCGTGAGCGCACCGTCCATCGCGCGCGGGGAGAGGGCGATTATCGTCGTGGAAGCCAAGACGCGCTCCGCGCGTGACGCCATGTGGGTGCTGGCCGATCTGTTGCCCGCCGGTTTCGAGATCGAGACGGTGCTGTCGAAAGACGATGCGGAGGAGAACGGCGCCTTCGCATGGGTCGGCAACATCACCGATGTCGATATGTCGGAAGCGCGCGACGACCGCTTTATTGCCAGCTGGCGCACGCAGGGGCGTGGCCGCAGCACCGTCCGCGCCGCCTATATCGTGCGCGCCGTCACGCAGGGCGAGTTCGCCTTCCCCGGTGCCTATTTGGAGGACATGTACCGCCCCGAGCGCAATGCGGCGACCGATGCTTCGCGCCTGAGCATCACGCCCGACGGCACGCTGTGAGACTCAATCTCGCATTCGGAGCCGTCGCGCTCGTTGCCGCGGTCTGGTTTGCCCAGCCCGTACTGCCCAGCGACTCTGAAGCTGTGTCGCCCGTGCTCACGGACCGTGCGGGCGAGGTGCTGCAGGTCGGCAGTGTGGCGGGCGACTATCTGCGCCTGCCTGCCGATCTGGACGCCATCGACCCGCTCTTCGTTCGCTCGCTCCTGGCGATGGAGGACCAGCGATTTCTCGACCATCCCGGCGTCGATCTGCTCGCCACGGGCCGCGCACTGCGCAGCAATGCTAGCGCCGGCCGCGTCGTATCGGGCGCGTCCACAATCACCCAGCAGCTCGGTCGCCAATATCGCCCCCGTCCGCGCACCTATCGCAGCAAGGCGATCGAGGCACTGGAAGCACTCCGGCTCGACGCGCGGATGGGCAAGCGCGAACAGCTCGAACGCTATCTCACGCGCATCAGCTATGGTTCCAATATTCAGGGCGTCGAGGCCGCGTCCCGCGTCTGGCTTGGCAAGTCCGCGCGCTACCTCTCGGTCGATGAAATCGCCCTTCTGCTCGCTCTGCCTCAAGCGCCCGAAGCGCGCAGGCCCGACCGCAATCCGGTTGCTGCCAAAGCTGGGCGAGACCGTATCCTCGACCGCATGGTCATGGCCGAGCTGATCGACGCAGACTTGGCCACCCTGGCGAAGGCCGGGCCGGTGCCGACGACGCGCCATGCTTTGCCCAATGAGCACTTTCTCGCCCTGCAAGCCATTGGCGATGGGCAGAGCACGCTGGACGCGGACGAGCAGGCGCGTGTGGCGCGCTTGCTGCGCCAGCATGTCGAGCGCCAACCCATCCCGGTCAATGCGGCGGCTCTGCTCATACACGCGCCGACGTCCGAAGTCCGCGCGCTGGTCGGCACGGGCGCGCGTGACCATGCGGGCGGCTGGCTCGACATGACCGACCGCGTCCGCTCGCCGGGCTCGACACTCAAACCCTTCGTCTACGGTATGGCGCAGGACGACGGTCTGCTGGTCATGGATAGCCGGGTTGACGACGCGCCGACGCGTTTCGGGACTTATTGGCCGGAGAATTTTACCCGCCGCTATCACGGAGAGGTCAGCGTCGCCGAAGCACTGCAGCACAGCTTGAACGTGCCCGCTGTCACCGTTCTAGATAGTGTCGGGGCGGATCGCTTCCGCGCCGCGCTGCGCGCCGCCGGGCCGGATATTCGCGGGTCCCAAGGTGACGGCCGCGGCGAGGGGCTGGCCATCGCGCTGGGCGGCACGGGCATGAGCGCGCGTGAGTTGGGACTGCTCTACACGGCGCTCGCGAACGGCGGGGAGGCGCGTCCGCTGCGCTTTCGAACGAGCGACCCGGTCGGCGCGCCGCACCGATTGCTGACGGAGCGCTCTGCCGAGGCTTTGCTCGACACGCTGCGCGGCGCGCCCAGGCCGCAGGGCTTCGCCAATATCGCAGGCACGGGCCGCATCGCCTATAAGACCGGGACGTCCTATGGTCACCGCGATAGCTGGGCTGCGGGCGTGGCGGGGGACTATGTCATCGTCGTCTGGACAGGTCGCCCCGACGGTGCGCCGCGCGCAGGGCGCACGGGACGCGGCAGCGCTGCGCCGCTTCTGTTCGACGTTGCCGCTCCGCTTGATGCGGGCCGGGATGACACTCGGCAAGCCGATGCGCCCAAGGCGTTACAGCGGGTTGCGAGCGCAACTGACCGCGCACCCGTCTTCATCTTTCCAGCCGATGGCACAGAGCTTGTCGCCGGGCAGCGCGGCGTGCGGCTGGACGTTAGTTCAAAGGACGCGGTGACGCTTTATGTCGAGGGCGAAGCGCTGACAGACACGCTCTGGCGTCCCGACGCGCCGGGTTTCTACCGCATTCGCGCCATCGACCGCGCGGGACGTTCAGCGCACGCCAATGTCCGTGTCATCGATGGTGACCAACTCGCCGACGCGCCGTTTTAGCTCTACAAGTAGATCCGAGAACCACGGGTGCTTCCTGATCCAACCGTTGTTTCGCCATGATGGATGCGGCAGCGGGATGAGGTCGGGCCCGTAGCTGCGCCAATCCGCGACTGTCTCGGTCAGGGTCCGCTTCGCCGCTGGCCCGAGGTGGTGGCGCACGGCGTAGGAGCCGACGAGCAAGGTGAGCTCGACGCCAGAGAGCGCGTCATCTAATCGCGACTGCCAGAGCGGCGCGCATTCCGGACGTGGCGGTAGGTCTCCGCCCTTGGCATCCTGTCCCGGAAAGCAGAACCCCATAGGCGTGACGGCGAAGTTGTCCGGATTGTAGAAGGTCGCCGGATTGACGCCGAGCCAGTCGCGCAAGCGTCTGCCGCTTGGATCGTTGAAGGTCATTGTTGCGGCGTGGGCGAGTGTGCCCGGTGCCTGGCCGATGATGCGGATGCGGGAGTGCCGGGATGCGACGAGGATCGGATTTGGCTCCTGCGGCAGCGGAGGCGATGAATGGGCGCAGACATCACAGCCCCGGATCGCCGCGACGAGGGCGTCGATGGTCGGATCGTTCTCAACTCGGGCAGGATTTCGCGCGGCCATGGCCAAACAACACATGAACTATGCGCGGCGTTGCAGTAACCCAAAAGATATGAATGAAGACTTTTATAGTGGGTTGACCGACGAGCTGGAGCGTATCGAAGCGGATGGGCTCTACAAACGCGAACGGATAATCACTTCCGAGCAGGGCGCGGAGGTCTCGCTGAGCGGCGGCGACGTGCTGAACTTCTGCGCTAACAACTATCTTGGCCTTGCCGATGATAGGCGGCTGCGCGAGGCCAGCAAGGCGGCGCTGGACGAGCACGGTTACGGCATGGCCAGCGTGCGTTTCATCTGCGGGACGCAGGACCAACACCGTGCACTAGAGCGGGAGCTGGCCAACTGGCTTGGCTATGAAGACAGCATTCTTTACGCCGCCTGTTTCGATGCAAATGGCGGGCTGTTTGAGCCGCTGCTGGGGCCGGACGATGCCATCGTCTCGGACAGCCTGAACCATGCCTCCATCATCGACGGCATCCGCCTCTGCAAGGCCAAACGCTACCGCTATGCGACCAACGACATGGCGGACCTTGAGGCGAAGCTGAAGGACGCGCGCGCCGACGGCGCGCAGCACGTCATGATCGCGACAGACGGCGTGTTTTCCATGGACGGGACCATCGCCAATCTCGCCGAGATCGTGCGCCTGAAGCGCGAATATGGCGCGCTGCTCATGGTCGATGATTGCCACTCGACGGGATTCATGGGCGAACAGGGGCGCGGCACGGCGAGCCATTGCGGGATGCAGGGAACGCCCGCCGACCCCGGCGTCGACATCCTCACCGGCACGCTGGGCAAGGCGCTGGGCGGGGCGATGGGCGGCTTCACCTGCGCGCGTCAGCCCGTCATCGACATGCTGCGCCAGCGCTCGCGGCCCTATCTGTTCTCCAACTCGCTCGCACCTGGCCTAGTTGGCGCGTCGCGCGAGGCCGTGCGCATGGCGCGGGACGGGGATGGTTTGCGCGAGCAGCTGTTCGCGAACGCCAAGCGTTTCCGCGCTGGCATGAAGCAAGCCGGCTTCGAGCTCGTCCCCGGCGAGCACCCGATCATCCCCGTCATGCTCCACGACGCAAAGCTGGCGCAGGAGATGTCGGCCAAGCTGCTGGACGAGGGCATTTATGTCGTCGGCTTCTTCTTCCCCGTCGTGCCCAAGGGCAAGGCCCGCATCCGTACCCAGATGAGTGCCGCGCACACGCCGGAGCAGATCGACCTCTGCGTTGGGGCCTTCACCAAGGTCGGCCGCGAATTGGGCGTGATCTGATGCGCCAGCCCATTTGCTACGTGGCACTCAACGCGGCCCTGATCGTTCTCGTGTTCGTGTTTTTCGCCGTTTTGATACGGCTCGGCGCGGAAAAGGAGCAAACGTTCGTCGATACGGTCGTCATTCCACTCGGTATTTCAGTTTTCTTGATAGGACTTATGAATTTTGTAATTATCGCCATAAACGAGCGCTGGCCTCACCACTTCGAGACGCCCGATGACTGAGACCATGAAAGCTCTGGTCAAGGCGAAGCCGGAAAAGGGTCTCTGGCTGCAAAATGTGCCCATGCCCGACATCGCGCCCAATGAAGTCCTTATCCGTATCGAGCGCACGGCGATCTGCGGCACGGACATGCACATCTACAAATGGGACGAGTGGGCGCAGAAGAATGTACCGGTCCCGCTTGTCGTCGGCCATGAATATGGCGGCACGGTCGCGGCGGTCGGCTCGCTGGTGACGCGGGTCAAAGTCGGCGAGCGCGTCAGCGGGGAGGGTCATGTCGTCGGCCGCAATTCCCGCAATGCACGGGCGGGCCGTTTCCACCTCGACCCGGACACTAAGGGCATCGGCGTCAACTTGCCCGGTGCTTTTGCAGAATATCTCGCTCTGCCGGAATTTAATGTCATTCCGCTGGGCGAAAACTTCGACCTCGATATCGCCGCCATACTCGATCCGCTCGGCAATGCGGTGCACACGGCGCTGGCGTTTGACCTCGTCGGCGAAGACGTGATGATCACGGGCGCAGGGCCCATTGGCATTATGGCGGCTGCCGTGGCGCAGCGCTCCGGGGCGCGGCGAGTCATGCTCACGGATATCAACGACTGGCGGTTGGACCTCGCCCGTAAAGTCGCGCCGGCCGTGCGCACGGTGAATGTGACGCAGGAGCATCCGCGCGCCGTGATGAAGGAAATGGGTCTCACAGAGGGCTTCGATGTCGGACTAGAGATGAGCGGCCAGCAAAGCGCGTTCGACGGCATGCTCGACCTGATGATCATGGGTGGAAACATCGCCATGCTCGGTATTCCGGCCGAGCCATACCCGGTCGATCTCGGAAAGCTCGTCGGCAAGGCGCTGACGCTGAAGGGAATCTACGGGCGCCAGATGTATGACACGTGGTATAAGATGCTGGCGATGCTCGATGCCGGGCTGGATGTCTCGCCCCTTATCACTCACCGCTTCGCCGCGCGCGATTGGCAGCAGGCGTTCGAGCTGATGGAGACCGGCAAGGCGGGCAAGGTCATCCTCGATTGGACGCAAACGTGACCGATGCGCATGTCCCCCTGACTGGCTACGCCGTCATCCCCGAAGCCGAGATGACCGAGCGCTTGGAGGATTTCCGCGCGCTCATGGCGTCGCGTCGCACGATCCGGGACTTTGCCGAAACGCCTGTCCCGCGGGCGCTGATCGAGACCGCTATTCGCACAGCCGGAACCGCGCCGAGCGGTGCGAACCAACAGCCTTGGCACTTCGTTGCCATATCGGACCCCGCGACCAAGCGGGCGATCCGAGACGCCGCCGAGGCCGAAGAGCGCGAGTTCTACGGCGGGCGTGCATCTGACGAATGGCTCGACGCCCTCGCGCCTCTGGGCACGGATGCGAGCAAGCCCTTCCTCGAGACAGCGCCTTGGCTCATCGCCGTCTTCGCGCAGCGTACGGGAGAGGCGGGGGAGAAGCACTATTATGTCAATGAGAGCGTCGGCCTCGCGACGGGCATGCTCATTACCGCGCTGCACTCGGTCGGGCTTGGCACGCTGACCCATACGCCGGCGCCGATGACTTTCCTGCGCGACATTTGCGGTCGACCTGCGCGCGAGAAGCCGTTTGTCCTGCTGGTCGTAGGCTATCCGGGAGAAAGCTGCACCGTGCCGCGCAAGGCTCTGCAGAAGAAGGGTCTCGACGAGATCGCGACAATTCTTGAGTGATGGAGCCGTGCCGTCTTCTAATGTCCAGCGGCACTGGCATGATATTGCCTTGATCGTGTCCGAACCGAGAGGAAACCGGAGAGCCCTGATGCTACGTTTTCAGCTAAGCGTGATGGCGCTCATGCTGCTATTTTTCTGGAGCGCTCCCGCCGTTGCGCAGCCCAGCGGGTGGGCCCGCGCGCAGACCGATATCGGCGCCCATTGGGTCAAACCCGATCGTGATGACACCGGCTAGGTGCACCTCCTGCAGGAAGTTGACGCGGTGGCGGGAACGCAAATCAACGCGCTCGGCTATGAGCAGCCGGAACTGGTTCTGAAGACTGCGCTGAAGAACACTCCATTTAGGTGCCAGGTGATGTCGCTTCGCCGCGTGTCGCCACGCGGTCCTATGCGGTCACCAAGGGAAATGCGGACGCCGCCGTTGCTGCCGTCATTCTCGATTTGAAAATGAAGCCGACATCGCGGGTGAAACTGGAGACGCTCGAATCCTACGAAAAACTCGATGGCCGGGACGTTCGGATCGCTCTGGTGGAAAGCCGGATGAATTCACGGAAGGCTATTGGCTTCGTCATGTATGTTCATTCTCCGGGTAGCAAGAATGCGTCGATCCGTATCTTTGAAGTTCCGGCCAAGACCTTTGCCGATTGGGGTGGAGTGGCGTTCGCGCTTTACGAAGCGGTGCTCGATAAATTCTACGTCGCCAACAGTCTTGCGACATTGATGACACAGGCGCAGACGCTCTCCATGATGCAGGAGCTCAATTACGATCTCTTGTTCGGAAACGATATAACGCCGGCCCTTGGGGTGACTAGCTTTCGACTAGATCGCAGCCTGCAGCGCCCTCGCCATGACGGCCGGGTCAACATTGCCGCCGCTTAGGGTTACGGCGATGCGGCGGTAGTTCCTAGGTAGTTTGCCTTCCATCACGGCTGCCATCGCGACCGCGCCGCCCGGTTCGACCGTGAGGCCGAGATGCTCATGCGCCAGACGCATCGCACGGAGGCATTGTGCGTCGGTCACGGCAAAGACATCCTGCAAATGCGCGCTATTGATCGGCCAGGTCAGTTCCCCGGGCATGGGAGTCATGACGGCGTCGCAGAGGGAGGGCGGGGTAGACGTAAGGGCGACCCGCTCCCCCGCGCGCAAGCTCTGGCGATGGTCGTCATAGTCTTCCGGCTCCGCGCCGAAGATATGCGTCGCCGGACTCTCTTCCGCCATAGCCAGCGTGATCCCGGCGCAGAGCCCGCCGCCGCCCATGCACACCACGACCGCGTCGAAATCCAGTCCGCTGCGCGCGATCTCAAGCCCGACCGTGCCCTGTCCGGCGATGATGTAAGGGTCGTCATAGCTTGGCACGACCGTGCGGCCGTCGCGCACTGCGATGTCGGCGGCTATGCCTTCACGGCTCTCGGTCGCCCGGTCGTAGCTGACAATCTGCGCACCGTCCGCGAGCACGCCTTGCACTTTCACCTGCGGCGCGTCCGTCGGCATGACGATGACGGCGTTGATGCCGAGCTCCTTGGCTGCGCGCGCGACGCCTTGCGCGTGATTGCCGGAGGAGAAGGCCACGACACCGCGAGCGCGCTCCGCCTCGTCCATCGCAGCCAATCGGTTGCGCGCGCCGCGATATTTGAACGCGCCGACATGCTGCAGGCACTCTGCCTTGAAATGCACCTCTGCGCCCGCGATGTCGTCGAGAGCCGGGTTATGGAGTAGCGGGGTTCGCAGTGCGTGGCCTTCCAACCTCGCTGCTGCATGGATTACGTCTGCATATGTAGGGGTGGACGCCATTGACGACCGTTAGCAGCTAAGCCAAACCCGCGCCAACAAAACCAAAAACCAAACTGGGGAGCCTGTTATGCAAGGTCTCATGATGAGCCGCGAGCTCATGATTTCCGATCTGATCGAACACGCCGCGGAGGTGCATTCCACCCGCGAAATCGTGACGCTCGAAACTGACATGACGCAGTCGCGCTACACTTGGGCGGATTGCGCGGTTCGGGTGCGAAAGCTCGCCAATGCGCTTCTCGCGGCGGGTGTGCAAAAGGGCGACCGCGTGGCGACAATCGCTTGGAACAATGCGCGCCATATCGAAATCTACTACGCCGTGAGCTCCATCGGCGCGGTCGTGCACACGATCAATCCGCGGCTGAAGCCTGAGCAGATCGCCTGGATGGTCAACCACGCCGAAGACAAATTTCTCTGCTTCGACACGACCTTTGCGCCGATCATTGCGGGTGTGCACAAGATGTGCCCGACGGTCGAAAAGTGGATCAGCCTGACCGACGCGGCGGGCAAGCCCGACAGCGTGCCCTTCGCCGAGGACTATGAGAGCTTCATCGCGGATGCCTCGGAAGAGATCGAGTGGGAACGGTTCGACGAGAATACGGCCTGCACTCTGTGCTACACATCCGGCACGACCGGCGATCCGAAGGGTGTGCTCTACAGCCACCGCTCCACCATCCTGCACGCCATGGCGGGCTGTCAGAAGGACGTGATCGGCGCGGGCGGGCAGGACTGCATTCTCGCGGTCGTTCCGATGTTCCACGTTTCCGCCTGGGGCCTCGTCTATTCCGCCGCCATGGTCGGTGCGAAGCTTATCATGCCGGGACCGGGCCTGGACGGCGCGAACCTTGCCAAGATGATCACGGAAGAGGGCGTGACGCTCATGGCGGGCGTGCCGACCGTCTGGCTGGGCATCTACAGCTATTGCAAGGAGCAGGGTATCAAGCTGCCGACCGTGAAAAAAGCGCTCGTCGGCGGCTCGGCCCTGCCCGAAAGCCTGCTGCGCGCTTATGAGCAGGACCTCGGCATTCCGATGCAGCAGGGTTGGGGCATGACGGAAACGTCGCCGCTGGGCTCGACCTATGCACCGCACCACACCACGCAACTCGACGACTATGAGTCGACCGTGCCGCACAAGCTGCTCGCGGGTCGCCGCATCTACGGCGTGGAAATGCGTATCGTATCGGACGAGGGCGATATCCTGCCCGTCGACGGAGAGACCTCGGGTCACTTGCAGGTGCGCGGCCCATGGGTCGCCTCGGGCTACTTCAAGGGCGCAGGCTCGGACAGCTTCACGGATGACGGCTGGTTCGCCACGGGCGACGTGTCGGCGCTACATCCCGAAGGCTATATGGAAATCACCGACCGCTCCAAGGACGTCATCAAATCCGGAGGCGAATGGGTGTCGTCGATCGAGGTCGAAAACGCCGCAATGGACCACCCGGATGTCGCGATGGCCGCCTGCATCGGGGTGCGTCACGAGAAGTGGCAGGAGCGCCCGCTGCTGGTCGTCGTGCCGGCCGAAGGCAAGGATCCGTCCGATGCGGAAATCAAGGACTGCATCGCTGCCAAATGCGCCAAATGGTGGATCCCGGACGAGATCGTCCGCACCGACGCGCTGCCCATCGGTGCAACTGGCAAAGTGCTGAAACGCGAGCTGAAAGGCGTTTACGCCAACCAGTACGAGAAAGCTTGAGGGCATTGCCTCTCGTCGCGCTCGCAGCTCTTGCCGCCTGCGCGACGCCGGTCACCCCGGAGCCGCCGCTGCACATGCTGGTCATGAAGTGTGTGGACGGCGCAGGGGAGGAGTACCATTCGCGCGTGACCGTGCTGGATGAGGGTATGAGGGCGCGTGGCGGCGCGCTCGACTACGCGCTGGCGACGGCGCATTCGCTGCGCCCTGGCGCGACATGCCGCGTGGAGGATAATCGGGGCGACAATCGTCCAGTTCTCCACTTCGCCCGCCATCCTGACTATCGCGATGACCACGCTCCGGCGCTCTTCGTCGATTGGGCGGTCGTGTCGTTTCCGCGCTTCGAGCGAGAAGGACTGGTGCGTTTCGAACTCGACGGCTCAACTCGGACACAAGCGGTGGAGGCGGGTCTGCTGCCGCGCGGGCGCGGGCGGCTTCACAACGACAAACCCTGCGTCATCACCTACCGTGATGCCCGGGTGCCGCCGCTGGGCGGGCGCGCGGCCTATCCGACCTATTCCTGCCGAACCCAGGGGGGACAATCCGGCACGCCGATGACGGTTGTCGATCCTGACGGTACGCACAGGATGATCGGCATGGTAACGGGTCGGACGTTCTTCTACCCCGATCAGACCGACGCTAGTCCGGGTTGGTACGGCCGCTTCATCCCGGTCACTCCGGAGATGAGCTCGTCCGTGGAGAGCTTGATCGACGCGCTCAACTGAGGACTCCGAGCGCGAAGATCAGCAGCAACGAATAGACCAGCACGCCGATCACGATCACGACCGCCGACCAGTTCTTGGAGATCGAGGCCTTGGCGATGGACTTCATCTGATACATCAGGTCCGGCCAAGTGTAGCTGACGAAGTCACCCTGGGTGAAGACGGCCTTGATGCGCCCTTGGTCGTCCACCACGGGCAGGCGACGAAAGCGCTCATTCGACATGATACGCAGCCAGTCGACCATGTCGTCAGTCTCCTTGGCGAGCCGCGGGTCGGACGTCATGATGGCGGACAGAGGCGTGGTCTTTGCGTCCAGTCCCTTGCCGACGAGCTTGTTCATGATGTCGCGTTCGGTCACCACGCCGATGACTTTGTCGCTCCCGTCGACTATGACGACGGAGCCATAATTCTTCTCGCTCATCGCGGCGACGGCCTCCGACACCATGGCGTCTGCGGGGCGTGTGAGAGGTTTGGGTTTGGAGGCGTATTCCGGTCTGTCCATCAATCGGTTTCCGGCGCGGACAGCGGCGGGGGCGTCTAGGACTTCGGACACAGGCATACCTCATAACAACTGGACTTAGATGTGTTGTTACGCCGCAGCATGGCTGTGCGATTGGACGAGATTTCGTGCCGCTTTACGCAAAACCGGCCAAACTTGACTCTGTTTAAGGATTTAAAGATATTATGTGATGGGAGGGCGCCATGTCAGATGACAATCACATCGATCGTATTGAGGAACTGCTGGATAAGGTCGTCGAGAAGAAGTTTCTCGAACGAAAAACCGAAACGGAAATCCAGAAACGCTTTGAAGTTCAAGAGGCGAAACGGTTTCGCAATCTCAGCTTCATCGTTGCCGCTATCAGTCTGATCGGGGTCGGTACCCTAACCGGCTGGGTCGCTTTCACGTTTGAATCAACCGTTCGCAAGGAAGCCGCGGCGATCAATGCGGGGTTTGTCGACGAACTCGAGCTCGCCCAATTTCAGATTCTGGCAAACCAGTTTCGCTTTGATGAAAACTTCTCCGACGAACAGGCGCTTCGCGCCGTCAACTATCTGACGGAGTTCCGATCGAACAAATCCATTACGGAGAGAGAGGATTTCAAGATATCGTTGCGAGACACGGTGAGCTCCTTCGTCTCGGCATCTCAAAACCAGAGTATCGACACGATCTTCGCCTTATATCCCAATGAGATCGCGGCCGATAAACCTCTCTTGCGGGACCTAACGCATCATTATGGACAGAAATTGCTATCCCGAAACATAGAGCCGTCAAACGATCCCGTGATGCAGGCTTTTGAATATCTCGAAAGCTATGCGCCAGAGAAGGACTATCCCGAATTGCCGCTGATCTACCGTTTGCCATACATGCATGCGATGGAGGGGAGCCTTGCCAATGAGGACGCGCTCGAACTCATCGACGCGCTATCGCAGCTGAGCCAGATTGACCGAGACAACTATTTTACTCAGACTTTTTCGCGAACGCACACGGGAAACTGGATGAAGCGATCGACGCCGGACGGGGAAAAGATCGCCTTGAGAATAAGAAATTTTCTCAAGGAATACCGCGGAGATTTCATCGAAACCTTCGCGATCGACGACCCGACCCTCTACGATATGGCGGCCGAGGGCGAGCTCGGAGGCCCTGAAGAGCAGCAGGTGCTATCCGCCTATTCGACCAGCATTGTGACTGGCGAGACGGCAGCCTTCACGGCGCAATTTGGCGATTAGACTGCAACCGTCAATGGCGCGACGCGCGCCTAGCGATGGCCTTCGCCGACCTCGAACAGCTTCCCGCGCTCGGTCACCAGTATGATCGCGAGCGAGGTCAGCCCCAGCGCGACATAGCCGAGCAGGATCGGCCGGACGGTGCCGTCGAACTGCTGCGCGATGAACAGGCCGAGCAGGCTCGCGCCCGTGCTGGTGAAAAAGCCGTAGACCGCATTTGCCGTGCCCGCGATGTCGCCCATGGGCTCCAGCGCCAGGCTGGCGAAATTCGCGCCCAACATTCCGAAACAGGCAAAGCTTACGATAAAGAGTGCGTAGAATATCCAGAAGTTCTCGCCGCCCATGACGGTGTAGAGCAGGTTCACCGCAGCCGCCGCGATGAAGATGATGATCATGAGATGGCTGATCCGACGCATGCCGAAACGCTCGACAATCCGAGAGTTGAGATAATTCATCACGGCTAGCCCGCCCGCAATCCCGGCGAAATAGGCCCAGAAGAGATCGAAGCGGCCGAAGACCTCGTCGAACACCTGTTCGCTCGCCGCGATGAAGGCAAAGAGCGCGCCGAAGATAATGCCCGACGCGCACATATAGCCGAAGCTTATCCGGTTGCTCAGGACGCGGCGGAAGGCGTCGATGATGAAGGCCACGTTGATGGGTCGCGGCTCCTTCATCGTCGCGGGCAGGCGCGCGCTGCACCAGATGAAGACGATGACGGCAAAAATGCCGAGCACGCCGAATGTCCAGCGCCAGCCAAACCACGCGATGATGACAGTCCCTATGGCGGGCGCGATGATCGGCACGACCATGAAGACGGTGTAGACGAGGCTCATGATCCGCGCCATCGACCGGCCCGCGCTGACGTCACGGATGATTGCGCCCGCGCTCACCCGCGTGCCGGAGCAAGAAATTCCCTGCAGCAGCCGGAAGGCGAGCAGCCACTCGAAACTCGGCGCAAACATGCAGGCAATGCCAAAGACCGCGTAGCCGACGAGCGACGCCTGCAGCAGGATCTTGCGACCATATCGGTCGGCGATTGGACCGCAGATCAACTGCGGAAAGCCGAAGCCCAGCACGAAGGCGATGACGATCCATTGCTGGTTGTTCTCATTCTCCAGGCCGTAATGCGAGCCGATGGTTTCCAACGCAGGCAGCATGATGTCGATGCCCAAGGCCTGCAGGCCAAAGATCGCGGCCATCATCGTCACGAACTCTCTCGGCCCGATGGACAGGCCTGCAAAGGCGGATGTGGTCTCGTCGTTCACGCGGCGGCGCGTAGGCTTGTGGCACAGGGGTAGCAATAGCCATGTGCCTGCATCGGCAGATTGTTGGCGGCTCAGGCGTCAGGGGCGCATCTTTTCGAAGTAGTCTGCGTAGTCGGCGGGCAGGTCGATATCGAAAAACGCGCCCGCGAAGCCCGCGACTATGATGAGCGCGACGACCGCTCCGACCGCTGGCAAGACCGGCGCCACGCGCGACCCGCGATAGTGTAGCGCTGCGGCTATGTGCGAGAAAATCGCGACGATGGCGGCAGCATAATAGAGCGCAAAGACGATGCGCAGCACGCCGCCCTGCAATGTCGCGGCGGGCCAGTAGAAATTCGTGTCGAGCCCCATTCCGAAGCGCGTGTTCAGCGCTGCGCCCGCGTGGGCGGTGATGAAAACGACCAGATAAGCGCCCGACGCGGCCTGCACCGCGGCCCAGCCTTTCGGTCGACCGTCCGCTTTGTAGCGGCGGCGCAGGATCGCCACGCCTGTCAACATCTGCAGCACGAAGGCGCCGAGCATCACGACTTCAAGCAGGGGCACGCGGTAGACCTTGCGCACGATATCGAGCGCCGCCGCGTGCCGCTCCGGTCCGCCAACTGCGCCGTAGAAATTGATGCCGAGATGCGCTGTGATGAACAGGAGTAGAAGGGCTGCGACGGCGCGGTGAATGCGTTGGAGGGTCATGGGTTCGCTATAGTGCTGCACGTAAAAGGACGCGCGGATCGCGACTCTTTACTCACTATCCCCCTCCGACACTTCGCTGGTGCGCTTGCTGACTAGTTTCTCCGAGAGGGGACGGGGACAGCTATATCACCCGCCCAATGGGCGCTCTTATTGCGCCTTCACCTCCGAGACATAGGCTTCCAC
>CALDUL010000005.1 GCA_937923575.1 uncultured Algimonas sp. | reverse complement strand
AGATGGTCATGCCGGGCGACAATGTGAACGTCGACGTCGAGCTGATCGTGCCGATCGCCATGGAAGAGAAGCTGCGCTTCGCCATCCGCGAAGGCGGCCGCACAGTCGGCGCCGGCGTGGTGTCCAAAATCACGGAGTAGGCAACAGCCTGCTGCAATTCACAACGCCGGGGTGGGAGTTCGTCTTCCCGCCCCGGATCTTTTTTGACCTGAAAGACTAAAACACAATGGCCGCACAGAATATCCGCATCCGACTGAAGTCGTTTGACCACCGCATCCTCGACAAATCCACCGGCGAAATCGTCGCCACGGCAAAGCGCACTGGTGCATCCGTTCGCGGGCCCATCCCGCTCCCGACCCGCATCGAGCGCTTCACCGTCAACCGCTCGCCCCACGTGAACAAGAAGTCGCGCGAGCAGTTCGAAATCCGCACGCACAAGCGCATGCTCGACATCGTCGATCCAACACCGCAAACCGTCGACGCCCTGATGAAACTCGACCTCGCCGCTGGCGTGGATGTCGAGATCAAACTCGGCGCCTAAGGCAAACGCACCGCCGCGAGGCGACATCGCGAATTGATTTAAGAGCGCCCTCGTGGCGCTTTTTTCTTGGGCGAAGGGCAAGAATGCGTAGTGAGGCGCTCCAGTATCGCTCTCGTCCCTCTCTCGTCCCTATCTCGCCCCTCTCTCGCCCCTCTCTGGGCCCAATGACACATGAGGAAATCGTAGGCGCCCTATGGCAACGTCCGCACGTATTTAACGGCGGTAGAATTGTGATGAATGGGTCTGTGCACGAGCAACCTGGAAAGGCGCGCATCCAGCCGTCGTGCCCGGGCCGAGGGAGCCGGATCATCAGGCGTATCTTCTTTACATTCGGGCCGCAGTGATCGTCATCTCCGCCCTTATATTTGCACTCGCGCCATGGCTTATGCCCAGTCCGCTCGGCCCCAGCCCATTCTGATTGCGCGGGCCTGGAGGGGCTTCAAGACGTCCGTCGTCCAGAGCTCGCTGACATGAAATAGGCCCCGCGCGCTCCGCACGCATGCTGCTCGAGACGGCTTCGCCCGTTACCCTAACGAAACAGCGGCTCGTCGAAGCTTCGCAGCTTGCGCGAGTGGAGCGATCCGGCTTCGGCGGCGTCTGAGAGTAGTTCGATGGCCTTCAGCCCGATCTCCAGGTGTTGGCCGACCCGTTCCTGGTAGAAGGCGTCCGCCATGCCGGGGAGCTTGATCTCGCCGTGGAGCGGGCGATCTGACGCGCAGAGCAGCGTGCCGTAGGGGACGCGGTAGCGGTAGCCATTGGCCGAGATAGTGGCGCTTTCCATATCGATGGCGATGGCGCGGGATGCATTCAGGTCGAGTGCGTAGTTCTCGAAGTTAAGCTCCCAATTGCGGTCGTCCGTCGTCACGACCGTGCCGGTACGCAGCAAGGCTTTCAGCTTGTCTTCCTTGACGCCGGTGACCTGTCGGACGGCCTCCGTCAGGGAGAGCTGGATTTCTGCAAGCGTCGGCAGCGGAATGTGCGGCGGCAGGACGTGGTCGAGCACATTGTCGAGGCGCAGGTAAGCGTGGGCCAGTACATAATCGCCGAGGCGCTGCGTGCGGCGGAGCGCGCCGCAATGGCCGATCATCAGCCAGACATCGGGGCGCAGCACGGCGAGATGGTCGGTGATCGTCTTGGCGTTGGAGGGGCCGACGCCGATATTGACGAGCGTGACGCCTGTGCCGTCTTTTCGCACCATATGGTAGGCGGGCATTTGCGGCAGTTTCTTGATCGGCTTCTGTGACGGCTTACCGTCGCACAGCGTCACGCGGCCACCGGGCTCGACCAGTCGGTCGGCGCGGCCCGCTTTCACTTCGGCGCAGGCGTGCTCGACGAACTCGTCGACATAGCGCTGATAGTTGGTGAACAGGATGTAGCGCTGGAAATCGCTCGGCTCCGTCGCCGTGTAGTGCTTGATACGGTAGAGCGAGTAGTCGGTGCGCTCGGCGGTAAACAGCGAGAGCGGCATGGCGCGGTCACGGTCGAGGATCTGCTTGCCATCCACGATGCGGTCATTGGTGGCGACCAGATTGGGCGTGTAGAAATAGGTCGGCAGAGCCTGTCGCGCGGCCAAGTCCATGCGCGCAGTCGCGCTCTCCACGGCGAAGTTCACGGGAATGGGCGAATCGGACAGTGTGACTTCGAGCGTTGCGGTGAACTTCTCCATGATCTGATGGAGCTGGCTGCGGAAATAGCCCTCGAACAGGCGCGGGCGGGTGATCGTCGTGGAGAACTCGTGACTGCGCGCGACACGACCGAGCGCGAGGTTGGACGTCATCACCGCTTCTTCGGCCGGGATATGGACCTTCAGCTCGGGGTAGACGGCGTGGACATCGTCGAGGCTGTCAATCTCGCCCGCGCTATAGGCCGCGAACCGGGCCTGCATCAGCGCGGTCTGCTGGTCATATAGCGCGATCAACTCAGCAATGGCAGCGTCGATCTGTTCGGTTTGTTCGGGGGTGATCCGTGGGGCAGGGGGCATTGAGGTCCGGTCGGTTTGAGCTTGAAAATTTCCCATCCCTATCGCAACCCGGCGCAGATTGCATGTGGCAATCGTGTGAAATGTGCAGTGGCGGAGTGGTCGGGGGAACCGTGCCTGTTTGTTTGCCCTACAGGCTCACTTTCCTGCACTCACCTGTTGACCCTTGGCGAATCCGAGACTAGACGCCGCGACGTTCATAGCTGGCAGTGCTTTGGGAATGTCCCATCGCAGACGCAGTTGACGATCCACAGACCCGGACAACCATGTTCGAAGATTGGCCAGGCGCTGCATTGCGGCGCGCTGGCCCGGTTTTGTTGGAAAGCCAACGCCTCACACTGTTCATATGGATCCGGTTCGCCATGAGGGCGCCCCGGTGGAAAGCAATTAGGGAAACCTGACCGATGCAACGATCTGGCCTATTAGCGCGCAAACTCGGGATGACCCGCGTTTATGACGACGCCGGCAACCACGTCCCCGTGACCGTCCTCAGCCTCGAAGGCTGCCAGGTGGTCGCACAGAAAACACCGGAGCGCGACGGCTATGCCGCTCTGCAGCTCGGCGCGGGCGAAGCCAAAGTGAAGCGCGTGGCAAAAGCCGAGCGCGAGCGCTTTGCCAAAGCGGGCGTCACGCCCAAGCAGAAGCTCGTCGAATTCCGCGTTGCTCCTGAAAACATGATTGAAGTCGGCGCGACACTGTCGGCCGAGCACTTCGTTCCCGGTCAGAAGATCGACGCCTCCGGCATCACGGTCGGTAAGGGTTTTGCCGGTGCCATGAAGCGCCACAACTTCGGCGGTCTGCGCGCGACGCACGGCGTCTCGATTTCGCACCGCTCCCATGGCTCCACCGGTCAGTGCCAAGACCCGGGCAAGGTCTTCAAAGGCAAGAAGATGGCTGGCCACATGGGCGCCGTTCGCCGCACGCTGCAGAACCTGACCATCGCTCGCGTCGATGCGGACCAAGGCCTCGTCCTGGTCAAGGGCCACGTTCCCGGCTCCAAGGGCGCCTGGGTCGAGCTCAAAGACGCCATCAAGGGCGCCAAGGCCGACGACCTGCCGATGCCCGGCAGTTTCACTATGGAAGCGCCTGCCGCTGCCCCTAAGAAAGGCAAGGCCGACAAGAAAGCCGCCGCGCCAGCCGCTGACTTCTTTGACGACATCCAGCTCGTCGACGGTATCGGGCCGAAGGGTGCCGAAGCGCTGAAGGCTGCCGGTGTCGGCACGCTGACGGGCCTCGTTGCCATGAGCGCCGATGACCTCGCCAAGATCGAGGAGAAGATCGGCAAGCCTGGCATTGCTGCCAAGGAAGAGTGGGTCGAGCAGGCCAAGGAAATGATCGCCGGTGGCGAGCCTCGTGCACAGGTCGACAAGGACCTGCTCAAGAAGCTCCGCGCTGAAGCCTCCAAAGGTGAGGAAGAATAGTCATGAAAATCGACGTTACGACACTCGATGGCAAGAAAGGCGGCTCCGTCGATCTCGACGAAGCGGTTTTCGGCCAAGAGCCCCGCAAGGACATCCTGCACCGCATGGTCCGCTACCAGCTGGCCAAACGCCAGTCGGGCACGCACCAGACGCAAGAGCGCGGTGATGTGTCCAAGACAACCAAGCGTATCGGTCGCCAGAAAGGTGGCGGTACTGCCCGTCATGGTAACGGTTCGGTCTCGCAGTTCCGCGGTGGTGCGAAAGCCCACGGCCCACGCACGCGCAGCCACGCTCACGAGCTTCCCAAGAAGGTCCGCAAGATGGCGCTGCGCCACGCGCTGTCGGCCAAGCAGGGTGCTGGCGAGTTGATCGTCGTCGATGCGCTGTCCATCAAGGACGCCAAGACTTCCGCGCTTCGCGCGCAACTGTCGAAAATGGGCGTGACCAACGCGCTGATCGTCGGCGGGAATGAAATCGACACGGCATTCGCCCGCTCGGCTCGCAACATCCCGAATGTGGACGTGCTGCCAAGCCAGGGTGCCAATGTTTACGACATCCTGAAGCGCCACACTCTGGTGCTGACGACGGATGCCGTTGCCAATCTGCAGGAGCGACTGAAATGAGCGCGACCGCCAAACATTACGATACGGTCCTGACCCCGGTCATCACCGAGAAATCCACCATCGTCGCCGAGAACAACCAGGTTGTTTTCGAGGTGCCTAAGACGGCAACAAAGCCGGAGATCAAGGCAGCTGTCGAACAGCTGTTCAACGTCTCGGTCACGGCCGTGAACACAATCCTGACCAAGGGCAAGACAAAGCGTTTCCGCGGTCGCCTCGGTCGTCGTTCAGACGTCAAGAAGGCCATCGTCACGCTCAAAGATGGCGACACCATCGATATTGCGACGGGGATCTAACCAATGGCATTGAAGACATTCAACCCGACCAGCCCGTCGCGCCGTCACCTTGTCCAGGTTGACCGCTCCGAGCTCCACAAAGGTCGCCCCGAAAAGGCGCTGACCGAGGGTCTGACCAAGACCGGTGGCCGCAACAACACCGGCCGCATCACCATGCGTCGCCAAGGTGGTGGCCATAAGCGCCTCTACCGCAAGATCGACTTCAAGCGCACGAAGAAGGGCATGGAAGCGACTGTCCTGCGCCTCGAGTATGATCCGAACCGCACGGCCTTCATCGCCCTGATCCAGTATAAGGACGGCGAAAAGTCCTACATCCTTGCGCCTCAGCGCCTGGCTGTCGGTGACACGGTGTTGTCGGCTGACCGCGCTGACGTGAAGCCCGGCAACACCATGCCACTGCGCGCCATGCCGGTCGGTACGATCATCCACAATATCGAAATGAAGCCAGGCAAGGGCGGCCAGATCGCTCGCTCGGCCGGCACCTACGCACAACTCGTGGGTCGCTCGGAAGGCTACGCTCAGGTTCGTCTGAAATCTGGCGAGATGCGCATGATCCACCAGAATTGCGTCGCCACTGTCGGCGCCGTGTCCAATCCGGATCACATGAACATCAACCTCGGCAAGGCCGGTCGTAAACGCTGGCTCGGCAAGCGTCCGCAGGTTCGCGGCGTGGCCATGAACCCGGTCGATCACCCGCACGGTGGTGGTGAGGGTCGGACCTCCGGTGGTCGTCACCCTGTGACGCCTTGGGGTAAGCCAACCAAGGGTGCGCGTACGCGCTCCAACAAGGCGACCGACAAATATATCATCCGTTCGCGTCACGCGAAGAAGAAGCGCTAAGGAAGGGCCCGGACTATGCCACGCTCCGTATGGAAAGGCCCGTTCGTCGACGGGTATCTGCTTAAGAAGGCCGCCGCCTCCCACGAGGAAGGTCGCCGCAAGCCAATCAAGACCTGGTCGCGTCGTTCGACCATCATGCCACAATTCGTTGGCCTGACATTCCAGGTCCACAACGGCCGCAAATTCGTTCCCGTCCTGATCGACGAGGACATGGTCGGCCACAAGCTCGGCGAATTCGCGCCGACACGCACCTATTACGGCCACGCGGCCGATAAAAAAGCCAAGCGGAGATAGACACCGATGGGCAAGCAAAAACAACCACGTCGGCTCGCCGACAACGAAGCGCGCGCCAAGCTGCGCATGATCCGCATCTCGCCGCAGAAGTTGAACCTCGTGGCTCAGCTGATCCGGGGTAAGAAGGTGGACGCCGCACTGGCTGACCTCGAATTCTCGCACAAGCGTATCTCGGGCGAGGTCAAGAAGGTGCTGGAGTCCGCGATCGCCAATGCGGAGAACAACCACAATCTCGACATCGACAACCTGATCGTGTCCGAAGCCTATGTCGGCAAGAACTTCGTGATGAAGCGTTTCCGGGCTCGCGCCCGCGGTCGCGGCGCGAAGATCCTCAAGCCGTTTTCCGAGCTGACGATCGTCGTGAAGGAAGTTCAAGAGGAGGCTGCGTAATGGGTCAGAAGATTAACCCAATCGGCCTGCGTCTCGGTATTAACCGGACCTGGTCGTCGCGCTGGTACGCGAACACGAATGAATATGGCGATCTGCTGCACCAAGATCTCGCTATCCGCGCGTTTCTGCTCGGCGAGCTGAAGAACGCATCGGTCTCGCGCATCGTCATCGAGCGCCCGCACAAAACCTGCCGCATTACTATCTACACGGCGCGTCCGGGTGTGGTCATCGGCAAGAAAGGCGCGGATATCGAAGCTCTGCGCAAACGCGTCGCGGCCATGGTCGACGGCGAGGTGTTCATCAATCTCGTCGAAGTCCGTAAGCCGGAAGTCGATGCCAATTTGGTCGCTGAAGGCATTGCCCAGCAGCTGGAGCGCCGCGTCTCTTTCCGTCGCGCCATGAAGCGTTCGCTGCAGAGCGCGATGCGCATGGGAGCCAAGGGCTGCAAGATCCGTCTTGGCGGCCGTCTCGGCGGTGCGGAAATCGCGCGCGTCGAACAGTACCAGGAAGGTGCCGTGCCGCTGCACACGCTGCGCGCCGACATTGACTACGGCACGGCTCGCGCCATGACGACGATGGGTATCATCGGCATCAAGGTGTGGATCAACAAAGGCGAGATCATGGATCACGACCCCTATGCCCACGAGCGCCGCATGAACGAATCCGGTGACACGCGCTCGCGCGGTAACGACCGTGGCGGTCGTCCCGGTGGCGATCGTGGTGGCCGACCCAATGACCGTGGCGGGCGTCGTCCCGCGCGCGCGAACTAGGAGGGCGAGATGCGTCAGCCAAAGAGAACGAAATTCCGCAAGGCTCATAAGGGTCGGATCAAGGGAACGGCCAAGGGCGGCACACAGCTGACCTTCGGTTCCTATGGTCTGAAAGCCATGGAGCCCGAACGGGTGACTGCGCGCCAGATCGAAGCGACTCGTCGTGCGATAACACGTCACATGAAACGCGCCGGCCGCGTCTGGATCCGCATCTTCCCAGATGTTCCCGTGACGAAAAAGCCGACCGAAGTGCGGATGGGTAAAGGTAAGGGTTCTGTCGAGTTTTGGGCTGCGAAAGTGCGCCCCGGCCGGATCATGTTTGAAATCGACGGCGTGTCCGACGAAGTTGCTCGCGAAGCTCTGCGCCTCGGCGCGGCCAAGCTTCCCGTGAAGTGCAAAGTCGTCACCCGTCCGGGCGAGGCAGGTTAAGATGGCCGCTGACAAGACACTTCACGTCGAAGAGCTGCGCCAGCTTTCCGACGACCAGCTGACCGAGAAGCTCGTCGCGCTGAAGAAAGAGCAGTTTAACCTGCGTTTTCAGGATGCGACTGGCCAGCTTCAGTCTACAGCGCGCGTCCGCCAGGTGCGCCGCGCCGTGGCTCGCGTCAAAACACTGCAGAACCAGCGCAAAGCCGCTGCCAAGGTAGAGGGCTAGAGCATGCCTAAGCGTATTCTCCGCGGCACGGTCGTGTCGGACAAGGGTGACAAGACGATTATCGTCAAGGTTGAGCGTCAGTTCCTGCACCCGCTGCTGAAAAAGACCATCCGCCGTTCCAAGCGCTACAGCGCCCATGACGAAGCGAATGCACACAAGGTTGGCGACACGGTTCGTATCGTGGAATGCCCGCCCAAATCGAAAACCAAGACCTGGGAAGTCGTCACCTCCGCCTAAGGAGTGTGTCGAAACTGCCAAGCTAGGAGACAACAATGATTCAGATGCAATCCAATCTGGAGGTCGCGGATAACTCCGGCGCCCGCCGCGTGCAGTGCATCAAGGTGCTGGGCGGTTCCAAGCGTCGCTACGCCCATGTCGGTGACACGATCGTCGTGTCCGTCAAGGAAGCGATCCCGCGCGGTAAAGTGAAAAAAGGCGATGTCCGCAAGGCTGTCGTCGTGCGCGTCCGCAAGGACATCCAGCGCCGTGACGGTTCCGTCATCCGCTTCGACGGCAATGCCGCTGTCATCATCAACAACAATGGCGAGCCGATCGGCACGCGGATCTTTGGCCCCGTTCCTCGCGAACTGCGTGCCAAGAACCACATGAAGATCGTCAGCCTGGCACCGGAGGTCCTCTAGTCATGGCCGCCAAGATCAAAAAGGGCGACTATGTTGTCGTCATCAGTGGGGGCGACAAAGGCAAAAAGGGCAATGTCCTGAAAGTCTTCCCTAAGGAAAACCGCGTCGTCGTCGAAGGCGTGCGCATTGTGAAACGTCACGTGCGTCCGAGCCAGGCCGACCCAGAGGGTGGCATCAAGCAGTTCGAAGCGCCGATCCACGTTTCCAACGTCGCTCATATCGACCCCAAGGACAATGTCCCGACCCGCGTCGGTTTCAAGACGCTCAAGGACGGCTCCAAGGTCCGTGTCGCTCGCAAGTCGGGAGAAGTCATCGATGTCTAAGCCGTATGAACCCCGTCTTCTCGGCGTTTACCGCGACGAGATTCGCACTGCCCTCAAAGAGCAGTTCAAATATACCAATGACATGCAGATCCCGCAGGTCACGAAAGTGGTCCTGAACATGGGTCTCGGCGAAGGTGTTGCCGACAAGAAGAAGGTCGAAGCCGCGATCGAGGAAATGACCCTCATCGCCGGTCAGAAGCCTGTCCCGACAGTGTCGAAGAAATCCATCGCCGGCTTCAAGCTGCGCGACGGCATGGTGATCGGCGCGAAAGTCACGCTGCGCCGCGACCGTATGTGGGAATTCCTCGACCGCCTGACCAACGTTGCCCTGCCGCGCGTTCGCGACTTCCGCGGCCTCAACGGCAAGAGCTTCGACGGCAATGGTAACTACGCCATGGGCCTGAACGATCTGCTGGTGTTCCCAGAGATCAGCTACGACAAGTCCGACGGCCAACGCGGCATGGACATCGTGGTGCAGACCAGCGCCAAAACCGACGAAGAAGCAAAAGCATTGCTGGCCGCGCTCGGCTTCCCTTTCCGCAAGTAATTGTGGCTCGGAAGTAGAGCGAACGCAGCGAGTTAAGTGGAAGCAAGTCTTCCGCACACAGGAGAAACATTGAATGGCTAAAGTCAGTTCAGTCGAACGCAACATGAAGCGCCAGCGCCTTGTCGCTAAATACGCGGGCAAACGTGCCCTGCTGAAAGACATCGCGCGCAACAAGGATTTGCCCGTAGAGGAGCGCTTTGCGGCGCAACTCAAGCTGGCCGCCCTGCCGCGCAACTCGGCCGAGACACGCATCCGCAACCGTTGCCAGGTCACGGGTCGTCCGCGCGGTTACTACCGCAAAATGAAAATGAGCCGGATCGCCCTGCGCGAACTCGGCAGCCAGGGTCTGATCCCCGGTCTCACCAAGTCCAGCTGGTAGGGAGAGAAGCACATGTCTTTTTCCGATCCTCTCGGCGATATGCTCACGCGCATCCGGAACGCCATCATGCGTAACCGGAGTTCCGTGACCACGCCTGCCTCAAACCTGCGCGGCCGCGTTCTCGACGTGCTCGCAGACGAAGGTTTCATTCGCGGCTATTCCGAATCCAAGGACGCCAAGGGCTTCCGTATTTTCGAAGTCGAGCTGAAGTACTACGAAGGCGAAGCCGTGATCCGCGAGATCAAGCGCATCTCCAAGCCTGGCCGTCGTGTCTACTCTTCGGTCAAAACGCTGCCACAGGTCCGCAACGGCCTTGGCATCTCCATTCTGTCCACGCCCAAGGGCGTCATGAGCGACACCGCTGCCCGCGAAAACAACGTCGGCGGCGAAGTCCTCTGCCAAGTCTCGTAAGGAGGGCTGATTATGTCACGTATCGGCAAAAAGCCCATTACGGTTCCGGCTGGCGTCACCCTGACGCAGACGGGTCAAAACATCGCGGTCAAAGGTCCCAAGGGCGAACTGTCCTTCACACTGCCTGATCTGGTTCAGGGTTCCTTCGCGGACAATGAGCTGACGATCACGCCGGTCGCTGATGACGGCAAGGCGTCGGCCATGTGGGGTATGTCCCGCACTATGGTCGCCAACATGATCGAAGGCGTCACCAACGGCTTCAAGAAGGAGCTCGAGCTCCGCGGCGTGGGTTATCGCGCGCAGATGAAGGGCAGCGAGCTCTCCATGCAGCTCGGCTACTCGCACGACGTCAACTTCACGCCGCCCGCCGGCATCACCATCGAAGCACCCAAGCCGACGCAGGTCGTCGTGTCGGGCATCGACAAGCAACAGGTCGGACAGGTCGCAGCCGTGATCCGCTCCTTCCGCAAACCAGAGCCCTATAAGGGCAAGGGTGTGCGCTATGTCGGTGAATATGTCCGCCAGAAAGAGGGTAAGAAGAAGTAATGGCACAAACTGCACATGCAGCGATGAAGCGCCGCGCGCAGCGCGTCCGCCGTCGCCTCAAGAAGCACTCCGGTGGACGTCCGCGTCTGTCGGTCCACCGCTCCGACAAGAACATCTCGGCTCAAATCATCGACGATGTCAAAGGCGTGACCATTGCGTCCGCCTCGACGCTCGAAGACAAGTCCGCCAAGGGTGGCAATGTCGAAGCGGCAACGCGCATCGGCAAGCTGGTTGCGGAACGCGCGACCAAAGCGGGTGTCACCGAGGTCGTGTTCGACCGCGGCGCCTATCTCTATCACGGCCGGGTCAAGGCGCTGGCGGATGCCGCGCGCGAAGCCGGACTGAAATTCTAAGGACGAACGACCATGGCAGGTAGAAACGACAACCGCCGCGGCGGCCGCCGCGAAGAAGAGAACGACGGCTTCACGGACCGTCTCGTGCACATCAACCGCGTGGCGAAAACCGTCAAAGGTGGCCGCAACATGAGCTTCGCCGCTCTGGTGATCGTGGGTGACGAGAAGGGCCAAGTCGGCTTCGGCAAGGGTAAGGCGCGCGAAGTGCCGGAAGCCATCCGCAAGGCGACCGAGGAAGCCAAGAAGACGATGATCCGCGTGCCACTGCGCGAAGGTCGGACGCTGCACCATGATGTGCGCGGCCGCCACGGCGCTGGCAAGATCATGATGCGTGCGGCCCCTCCCGGGACCGGCGTGATTGCAGGTGGCCCCATGCGCGCGGTGCTGGAATGCCTCGGCATTCAGGACGTCGTTGCCAAGTCCATCGGCACGTCCAACCCCTACAACATGGTTCGCGCCACCTTTGACGGCCTGAAGCGCATGGAATCCCCACGTACAGTGGCGGCCAAGCGCGGCAAAAAGGTCTCCGACATCGTGGAACGCCGCGAAGATGGTGCCTCCGCACCTGAAGCTCTGGAGGCCTAGTCATGGCCAAAGCGAAAACTCTTAAGGTCCGCCAGACGGGCTCGCCGATCCGCCGCAAGCCGGATCAGCGCGCGACCCTCATCGGTCTTGGCCTGAACAAGATGGGCCGCGTGCGCGAGCTCGAGGACACGCCGTCCGTGCGCGGCATGATCAGAAAAGTCTCCCACATGGTGGAGATCGTCGAAGAGTAGTCCGCTTGCGGCGCGCGGTGACGCGCGCCCACTCGGAAACCTCGCTCGAAAGGTAATACAATGCGTCTCAATGAACTCTCAGACAATCCCGGCGCTACCAAGCAACGCAAACGCGTTGGCCGTGGTATCGGTTCGGGCAAAGGCAAGACAGCCGGTCGCGGTGTCAAAGGTCAGAAATCCCGTTCGGGTGTCTCGATCAATGGCTTCGAGGGCGGTCAGATGCCGATCCACATGCGCCTGCCAAAGCGCGGCTTCAACGTGCCGAATCCAAAGCGCTATCAGGAAGTCACCATCGCCACGCTCAACCGTGCGCTGGCGTCCGGCAAGATCGACAGCAAGACCGAATACACGGCACAAGCCCTGGTCGAGGCCGGCGTCATCCGCCGCGCCAAGGACGGTATCCGCGTGATCGGTGCTGGAAAGCTCGACAAGCCTGTCAAGATCCACGCCGCCGGCGCGACCAAGGGTGCGCAGGCCGCATTCGATGCCGCCAAGGGCGCGCTGACGATCCTCGACGACGCGACTGTCTATCGTCCGAAGGGCGAAAAGCAGGACCGATCCGGTAAGGTCTCCAAGGCCGACAAGAAGGCTGCCAAGGCATCGGCCGCTCCGGCTCCGACTCCTGTCAAAGCCGCAAAGCCTGCTAAGAAAGCGGCAGCCAAGCCTGCTGCTGAAGAGGCTCCGAAGGCCAAGGCGGCTCCGAAAAAAACCTCTACCGATAAGACCGACTATCTCGGCAAGACACGCGACTTGGACCCTGATGCGGACGAAGAGGTCGTCGCCAAGATCAAGAAATATCTCGGCGCATCGCTGTCCAACAAGGACAGCCGCTACGTCGCTTGCGGTGATGAGACCGAGCTGGAAACCGTCGCCAAAGGCTTCATGAAGAAGAAAATGGGCGTCGAGGACAAGGCGGAAGCCATGGAGAAGGTCAAGGCTGTCTGCGAGCAGATGAAGCCCGTGCGCATGAAGAACCGCGTGACCTTCTACTACCTGCTGGCCAAGAATGAAGGTAAGCTGGGCGAATTCTAAGCGCTCCGCAAATCGCTGAATAGAGAGCCCCGTTCGCAACAGCGAGCGGGGCTTTTTCGTGGGCAATGCCTAGCCGGATTCCGAGAGATTCAAGACGGTCACTGCGTCCGTATGGGCCGACAGCGCGGCTTCGCTCCCGACATCGCCGCCTTCCACAGCATTCGTCGGCCCCGGCAGAGCCAGGGGACGACCCGGCGCGGGCTTTCATGAAGAAGAACAGATTCGGACCGCTTAGCCAAAAGGGTCGGCGTCCGTTTCTATCGAGAGACGCGAGAAGCGCCGGAGCTGTCCATCCCGTCTAGACAGAAAAGAGCGTGCCCGCCAAAGCGGTCGCATGATGAAACATGCTCTCCCCGCTCTGATGATCGCTCTCGCACCGCTCGCCCTATCAGGCTGCGCCACAGCTGAATATGCCGTGCAGGAACGGCTCTTCGACAAGGAAAAGCGCGATATCCTCGTGTCGCGCGTAGCCGGTGTGGCGCAAGAGCAGGGTGAGGCTAAGGAAGAGTTCGAGGACGCGCTGGAAGCCTTCCGCTCTGTCGTGAGCTTCGACGGCGGGGAGTTGGAGGACACTTACGACACTCTCAAGGCGGCGCATAAGCGCGCGGATAATCAGGCCGATACGGTTCGGGCGCGCGTGCGATCGGTGAAATCCGTGGCGCGGGATCTCTTCCGAGAATGGGAGGCGGAGCTGGGTCAATATTCAGACGCGAGCCTGCGCCGTGCGTCTGAGCGTCAACTCCGCGACACGGAAGCTCGCTATGCGCAGCTCGCGGACACCATGGACGCGGCCGTCGCCTCGATGGACCCGGTGCTGGCCGTGTTCAACGACCGGGTGCTCTATCTCAAACATAATCTCAACGCCCGCGCCATCGCCGCGCTCGCGCCGGAAACGGCGGAGTTGGAATCCGATGTCGCGCGCCTGATTGCGGAGATGGAGCAGAGCATCGCAGCGGCGGATGCCTTTATCGCTGAGATGGGCGGGACGGCGTAGGGCCCGCGATCCGAGCCAACTTCCCGCAGCCTGACCCTTCACACTTTCGCCTGCGCTTGCTAAGCGGCGCGCTTTGACGAAGGCCGGGGGTTACGCATTGCGTCCCTCGCACCTATCTTCGCTTGAAGACGGCGGGAAAAGCCCGCGACGAAGGGTCCATCCACAATGGTATCAGCCGCCGAACAGCTCGCGCAGAACTTCAAGCCGGGGACTTTCTTCAAGGCCAAGGAGCTGCAGCAGCGTCTGCTCTTCACCTTTGGCATTCTCGTCATCTACCGCCTCGGCACCTATATTCCGGTTCCGGGCGTGGATCTGGCGCAATTCGCCAGCTTCCTCGATGCCGGTACGGCCGGAGGTTTCGGCGACCGCCTCAACATGTTCTCCGGCGGCGCGGTGGAGCGAATGGCGCTATTTGCGCTAAATGTGATGCCCTATATTTCCGCGTCGATTATCATGACGCTGATGAAGGGCTCGGTCCCGAGCTTGAAAGAGCTGGACAAGGACGGCCAGCAGGGCCGCCAGCAGATCAACCAATATACGCGCTATCTCACGCTCATCCTCGCCGCCTTCCAGGCCTTCGGTGTGGCCAAGCTGATCGAAAACTCAGGCGCGGCCATCAATAGCGGCCTGTTTTTCCAGGCCTCGACCGTCATTACACTGGTCGGCGGCACCATGTTCCTGATGTGGCTGGGCGAGCAGATCACCGCACGCGGTGTCGGCAACGGTCTGTCGTTGATCATCTTCGCGGGCATCGTGGCAGAGCTGCCGCGCGCGATCTTCCAGGTCTTCTCGCTGAATAGCTCGTCTTCGGTCATCTCGACCCAGCTGCTGATCTTCCTGATCGTGATGTTTATCGCGCTGTCCCTGCTGATCGTCTATGTCGAGCGCGCGCAGCGCAGGTTGCTGGTGCAATATCCGAAGCGCCAGATGGCCCGCGGTCGTCAGTTCGGCGGCGAGAGCTCATTCATGCCGCTCAAGCTCAACACAGCCGGCGTTATTCCGCCGATCTTTGCCAGCTCGCTGCTGATCCTGCCGACGACGCTGGCCCCGCTGATGCTCGGCTCTGACGGTCAGGGCGCGGGCGGCATCGCGTCCTTCCTGCTGGCGGCGCTAGGCTATGGTCAGCCGATATATCTGGCGCTCTACGGCCTGCTGATCATCTTCTTCTGCTATTTCTACGTGCCTTACGTCTTCAAGCCGGACGATGTGGCAGACAATCTTCGCAAGAACGGCGGCTTTCTGCCGGGCATCCGTCCGGGTGCTCGCACGGCCGATTACCTGACCTATGTGCTGTCGCGTCTGACCTTTATCGGCGCGGTCTATGTGGCTTTTGTCTGTGTGGTGCCGGAAATCATCATCGCGCAGAACCAGGGCATTCCGCCGTCTGTCGCCATGCTGATCGGCGGGATGAGCCTGCTGATCATCGTGTCGGTCACGCTGGATACGGTCGCGCAGATCCAGAGCCATCTGATCGCTCACCAATATGAGGGCTTGATCAAGAAGTCCCGCATGCGCAGACGGGCGAAGAAGTAGTCCTCTCGGGACGTAAGGGGGGACCGCCATGTCCATGCATGACGACAAATTGAACCTGATCCTGTTCGGCCCACCGGCCGCCGGGAAGGGCACACAGGCCAAGCGCCTCGTCGCGGAACACGGGCTGATCCAACTGTCGACCGGCGACATGCTGCGCGCGGCCGTGACGTCGGGCTCGGAGCTTGGAAACACCGTCAAGGACATCATGACCAGCGGCGCGCTTGTCTCTGATGAAATCGTCATCGCTCTGATCGAGGAACAGCTCGACGCCAATAAAGACGCGCCCGGCTTTATTTTCGATGGTTTCCCGCGCACGGTCCCCCAAGCCGAAGCGCTGGACGACGCCCTGACCCAGCGCGGCATGGGCGTGGACAGCGTCATCCGGCTGAAGGTCGACGACGTGCAGCTGATGGACCGCATCAAGGCCCGCTTTGCCGAGCAAGGTCGCAAGGACGACAATCCCGAAACTTTCGGCATCCGCCTGCAGACCTATAACGACCAGACCGCCCCGCTGCTGCCTTACTACGCCGCGCAAGGGAAGTTGGCCGAAGTCGACGGCATGGCCAGCATCGACGGCGTGAGCGCGTCCGTCGCCCGCGTGATCAACGCAGTGGCGGAAATCAAAACGCCGGAGAAGGGCTGGCTGGCGAAGCTGCTGGAGCGGTAGAGCAGGGCTGCAGCCCGCTCATTGGCTCACCACAACTGCCCGCCGCCTGTTGACGCATCCGCGACTCGCGCCTAAAGGAACGGCTTGCGACGCGGCGGCGCTTTATCCGCCCATTTTCTATTGGAATAACAACTCCATTCACCAGCGGTCCGATCCTGAACAGTTCGGGAGGACCAAAGCCTCTCAATTCGAGAGTGCCCGACGACGAAGGACTACTGCCACATGGCTCGTATTGCAGGGGTTAACATCCCCACCAACAAGCGGGTGCGTATCGCACTGCGCTACATCCACGGCATCGGCCCG
>CALDUL010000004.1 GCA_937923575.1 uncultured Algimonas sp. | reverse complement strand
AGTCAGATACGAAGTCGGAGGCGGCGGCGTGAAGCGGCTATTTCTCATTGCACCTGTCGCGCTCGCGGCCTGCAACCCGCCGGTGAACGACGCGCCGGCGGCTTTTGAGACTATCGACGCGACCTTGGTCGAAAAGGCGGGGTGCCGCTTCATGCCGGTCGACGGCGCGGACGACCAGCTGCTGTTCGCGACCTATGCCGGCAATCCCGATTTCATGGCTGTTTCCAAGATCAAGGGCGAGACGCTGAAGCTCGTGCCCAAGGAACCACAGCCAATGGACACGGACACATTCGACATCACCTATGAGGTGGTCGACTATCTGAAATGGCAGGTCCGGGCGAGCGCGACGGACGGCGTCGGCGAGCTTGTGCTAATCAATCGCGGCGAACCGACCGAGACACGCATTGCGATGCGAGGGAGCTGCGCGGGCTGATGGCCGAATTGCTGATCGAAATATTCTCCGAGGAAATCCCCGCCCGGATGCAGGACCGCGCGGGCGCGGATCTCGTCAAGCTGTTGGATGCGGGGCTAAAAGAGGCCGGACTGTCGCCCAAGGACAGTCATGCGCTGACCGGCCCGCGCCGCCTGACTTATGTGACTGACGTCGAGGCGCGCTCGCCCGACGTCAGCGAGGAGCGCAAGGGCCCGCGCGTCGGATCACCGGAACGCGCGCTGGCAGGTTTCATGCGCGGGGCGGGGCTGACGGACATCAGCCAGGCCGAGACGCGCTCCGACAAGAAGGGCGAGTTTTACGTCGCCGTCATCGAACGCGCCGGACGCGACACAGCCGATGTGCTGGCGGAATTGCTGCCAGAGGTCATGGGGAAGTTCCCTTGGCCCAAATCGATGAAATCCGGTGACAGCGACTTTCGCTGGGTGCGCCCCTTGCGCGGGCTGACGGTGTTGCTGGACGGCCGCAGCGTCGACGGCATCACGGTTGGCGGAATCGTGAGCGACAATGTTGTCCACGGCCATCGGCAGATGGGTCCGGGACCGTTCACGGTCAGCTCTCTGGCGGAATACCGCGCTGCGCTCGAGGGCGGCGGCCACGTCATGCTCGACCGCGAGGCGCGCAAAGGCCGCGTGCTGGAACAGGCGAGGGCGGTTTGTGCTGACGCGGGGCTGGAGCTGGTAGAGGACATCGGCTTGTTGGACGAAGTCGCGGGGCTGGTCGAATGGCCCGTCGCGCTGCTCGGCGACATGGACCCTGCGTTTCTGAAGCTGCCCGAAGACGTCATCCGCCTGACGCTGAAGACGCATCAGAAGACGTTCACGGTAAGGGGCAAGGACGGCAAGCTCGCCCCGCATTTTGTCATCATGGCAAATCTGGAAACGGCAGATGACGGCGCGACGATCAAGGCGGGCAACGCCAAGGTCATCGGCGCGCGCCTGTCCGACGCCCGCTTCTTCCAGCAGGAAGACGCGAAGAAACCGCTGGCGGACTATTACGACCAGCTGGACGAAGTCGTGTTTCACAAGAAGCTCGGCAGCATCCGCGACAAGGCGGAGCGGGTGGCCGCACTCGCGCGCGAAATCGCGCCGCTGGTTGGGGCCGATGCGGATGTCGCGGAAGCCGCTGCGAAGCTCGCGAAATGTGATCTCGTCACCCAGACGGTTATCGAGATGACCAGCCTGCAGGGCCAGGTCGGCCGCATGATGTATGAGCGGGATGTGGAGTTGGGCCGCGCAGGCGACCGCTCAGCTTCCAACCACGCCGCCATCGCCCGCGCGATCGAGGACCACTACAAGCCCAAGGGCGCGAGCGATTCTGTTCCGACCGAGCCCGTCTCCATCGCCGTCGCGCTGGCGGACAAGCTCGATACCCTGGTCGGCTTCTGGGCGATCGATGAGAAGCCGACGGGGAGCAAGGATCCGTTTGGGTTGCGGCGCGCCGCTTTGGGATTGGTCACCACGGTTCTGAGCAATGAACTCTCACTCGGCTTGCTAAAACTTTACCTCGAGCACGCACAATCTCATTATCTTGAAACTGCTTTTGCCAGCGGTGGACTGCTAGACTTCCTCCACGACCGCCTCCGCGTCTACCTTCGCGACCACGGCCAGCGCCATGACGTGATCGACGCGGTGCTCGCAGACGGCGGCGATGATTTGCTCGCCATTGCGAAGCGCGTCGAAGCCCTCGGCAAACTCCTTGGCACGGATGACGGCGAGAACCTCGTGCAGGGCTATAAGCGGGCGGCGAATATCCTGCGGGCGGAGCAGAAGAAAGGTGCGCTGCCGGACGGGGCGAGCGGCGATTACACGGCGCCGGAAGCGTCTGCTCTCAACGCAGCTCTCACGGCTGCGACACCTGCCATCGACGCTGCGCTGACCGCGGGCGACTACCCGGCCGCTCTCGACTCGCTCGCATCCTTGCGCGCGCCCATTGATGCTTTCTTCGAGGGCGTCATGGTGAATTCCGATAATGCGGATGAGCGCGCGCGCAGGCTCGGCCTGCTGATGCAGATCGAGGCGCTTTTCGCCCGCATCGCGGACTTCTCCAAACTCGACGGATAAGCATTCAACTTTGACAACGTTGTCACCCTTGCGGTGGGGGCACGCTCGGATATTGGTCCTGCCAATTCTTGAGCGCATAAGGTCTCGTGATGAGCAAGTGGGTCTACACATTCGGCGGCGGGTCGGCCGAGGGCGATACGTCCATGAAGAACCTGCTGGGGGGCAAGGGTGCGAACCTCGCCGAAATGGCGTCGCTCGGCCTGCCGGTGCCGCCGGGGTTTACGCTGACGGCTGACGTCTGCACCTGGTATTACGATCACGACGAGACCTATCCCGCCGAGATGAACGCGCAGGTCGCGGACGGCATCACCCATATCGAACAGCTGACGGGCAAGCGCTTTGGCGATGCGCAGAATCCGCTGCTGGTCTCGGTGCGTTCTGGAGCGCGCGCATCCATGCCGGGCATGATGGACACGGTGCTCAACCTTGGCCTGACGGACGAAACGGTGGAAGGGCTTGCCAAGCTCTCGGGCGACCGCCGCTTCGCGCTGGACAGCTACCGCCGCTTCATCACCATGTATTCCGACGTGGTTCTGGGCGTGCATCACCACGCGTTTGAGGACATTCTCGAAGATACTAAGCTGAACGCCGGTTACTCGCTGGACACTCAGATGACGGCAGATGACTGGGCGAGCGTAATCGAGCAGTTCAAGGGCGTGGTGCGCCAGCAGCTGGGTCGCGAGTTCCCGCAGGATGCGCGCGAGCAGTTGCAAGGTGCAATCGATGCGGTGTTCGGCAGCTGGATGAACGACCGCGCGGTCGTTTACCGTACGCTTAACGACATCCCGGCCGCCTGGGGCACGGCGGTCAATGTGCAGGCGATGGTCTTCGGCAATATGGGCGACACCTCGGCGACGGGTGTGGCGTTTACCCGCGATCCCAGCACGGGCGAGAACGAGTATTATGGCGAATTCCTGATCAATGCGCAGGGCGAAGATGTTGTCGCAGGTATCCGCACACCGCAAACCCTGACCAAACATGCGCGCATCGAGATGGGCGAAACGTCCGCGACCGGCGTGGCGTTCACGCGCGATCCGAGCACGGGCGAGAACGAATATTACGGCGAATTCCTGATCAATGCGCAGGGTGAAGACGTGGTCGCGGGCATCCGCACTCCGCAAACTCTGACGAAGCGCGCGCGAGAGAGCATGGGAGAGGAGCTGCCTTCGATGGAAGAAGCGCTGCCCGACGTCTACGCGCAGCTGGCGGCGACGTTCGTGACGTTGGAAGGCCACTACCGCGACATGCAGGACATCGAGTTTACCGTGGAGGAGGGCAAGCTCTGGATGCTGCAGACGCGCACGGGCAAGCGAACGGCCAAGGCGGCGATGAAGATCGCCGTCGACATGGCGGCTAACAGCACAATAAGCACGGATGAGGCGGTGATGCGCGTCGATCCGTTGTCTCTCGATCAGCTGTTGCACCCGACGCTGGATCCAGCGGGCGCGCGCGACCTGATTGCGACGGGACTGCCCGCCTCTCCGGGCGCGGCGATCGGGCAGGTGGTCTTCACCTCGGACGAGGCGGAAGAGCTCTCCAAAGCGGGGCACAAGGTGATCCTGGTGCGGATCGAGACGTCGCCAGAGGACATTCACGGGATGCATGCGGCGGAAGCCATCGTCACGGCGCGGGGCGGAATGACGAGCCACGCTGCCGTGGTCGCGCGCGGCATGGGCACGCCATGTGTCTCCGGCGCGGGAGACATCCGTATCGACTACGCGGCAGGCGAGTTCACCTGCGCGGGCCGGACGGTGCGCAAAGGCGATACGGTCACGGTCGACGGCGCCACGGGACAGGTCTTTGCGGGCGCGGTCGACATGGTTCAGCCCGAAATGTCCGGCGACTTTGCGCAGGTCATGGAATGGGCAGACGCCGCCCGGACGCTGCAGGTCCGCTGCAATGCGGAGACGCCGCTGGATGTGCAGACCGCCATCGACTTCGGCGCGGAAGGCATCGGGCTGTGCCGGACGGAGCACATGTTTTTCGAGTCCGACCGACTCGCGCATTTCCGTGAAATGATACTGGCCGATAACGAGGATGCGCGACGCGCGGCGTTGGCGAAGATCCTGCCAACACAGCGTGACGATTTCGCGGCGATCTTCCGCATCATGGGTGCCAATGGGATCCAGAGGCCGAGCACGATTCGCCTGCTCGACCCACCGCTGCACGAATTCCTGCCGCACACTGAAGCGGATATCGAGACCGTCGCCGCGACGCTCAACGTACCTGCACGCGAGTTGATGGCGCGGGCGAGAGAGCTGTCGGAGAGCAACCCCATGCTCGGCCATCGCGGCTGTCGTCTGGGAATAAGCTATCCCGAAATCTACGAGATGCAGGCGCGCGCCATTCTCGAGGCGCAGGCCGTCGTGGGCCAAGAAACCGGCACGACGCCGATTGCGGAGATCATGATTCCGCTGATCAGTAGCGAGAAAGAGCTGGAAATTCTCAAGGCCCGCATTGACGCCGTGGCGGCCGAGATCGGCGTGTCGGACTACACGGTCGGCACGATGATCGAGCTGCCGCGGGCCGCTTTGCGCGCGCGCCAGATTGCCGATCATGCCAGCTTCTTCAGCTTCGGGACGAATGATCTGACGCAGACGACCTTTGGACTGTCGCGCGATGATGCGGGCAAGTTCCTGCCGGATTATGTCCGCGCGGGTATCATGGACCGCGACCCATTCGTGACGCTGGACCAGGACGGCGTCGGAGACCTGATCCAAATCGCGGCGGAACGGGGCAGGGCAGCCAAGCCGGATCTGAAGCTCGGCATCTGCGGCGAGCATGGCGGCGATCCGGCGTCTATCGACTTCTGTCAACGCACTGGTCTCGATTACGTCAGCTGTTCGCCCTACCGCGTTCCGATCGCTAGGCTGGCGGCAGCGCAGGCGGCGATCCGGGCGAAGGAGGCCTAAGGTCTCACAATTGTCGCACGCCCGTGCTATCGAGCACGCATGACTCGTACACTCTTCCTCACGGCGGCCTTTCTCGCCTCCTGCGCCACACCTGCCATGCAGTCGGATGCTGTTCCGATGGGCACGACGGGCGTGACCCCGATGGCGTCCGCGCCGCTGGATATGTCCAAAACACTAACCCGTATCGCCATCGGGTCTTGCTTGAATGAGACAAAGGAGCAGGAGATCTGGAACACGATCGCGGCCGAACGGCCTGATGTGTTCCTGTTCACCGGCGACAATGTCTACGGCGATGCTTACCGCTCCGACCCGCGCTGGACGGACCCGATGATGCCCAAGATGGTGAGCAGCTACAACACGCTCGCGTCTGTCCCGGAATTTGCCAATTTCCGCGCACAGACGCCGCTTCTGACGACGTGGGACGACCACGATTACGGCGGCAATGACGCGGGCGCGTATTATCCGTTCAAGCGCCGGGCGGAGACCATGTTCCTTGATGCGTGGGACGTACCCGCCGATGACATCCGCCGCAAGCGCGACGGCGTGCACAAGTCGTGGACGGTTGGTCCCGAAGGCCAGCGCGTGCAGATCATCATGCTCGACACGCGCTTTTTTCGCACGGATCTGCAAGCGACGGACAAGCGCAATGAGCCGCTGAAAGAACGTTATGTGCCGATGGAGAACGCCGACGGCACCATGCTGGGCGATGCACAATGGGATTGGTTGGAAGCGGAGCTGCGCGAGCCCGCCGACCTGCGGCTACTGGTGTCCTCGATCCAAGTCCATGCCGACGGCCACGGCTGGGAAGCCTGGCGGACCATGCCGGCGGAGCGCAACAAGCTCTACGGCATGATTCGGGATACAGGTGCGAACGGTGTTGTGCTGGTGTCTGGCGACCGCCATGCCGGGTCGATCTACCGCCGCGACGATATCACGGACTATCCGCTCTATGAGCTGACGGCCTCCTCGCTGAACCTGCCCGGCGCGGCTTGGCGCAAAAGCAGCGGGGAAACCCGCGTGGAGCCCGGCCCGCACCGCCTGCACACCATGCAATATGAGGTCAATTATGGCCTGATCGACGTGGATTGGAACAATCGCTCTGCGTCGCTCCAAGTCGTGAGCCCCGGCTTTGGAACCTTCGAAAATAGGTTCGAATTCTAGATTGCAGTTGCCGGGCTCGCTTTTTGCGGCTCATTCCCCCAAATGCTTCGCGAAAAGGATGATCATCCAGCTGAGCTGGCTCATATCTGAACCGGAACGACATGGCCGTCGTAAAAGCGTTTATTGAGGATTAACCGAGTCGCCTGACAGCGCGTGATCGAGATACAACACCCCGCATTGTAACGCAGCCTTCGTCACATCTTGTGATGGCTTGGCGCTTGCAGACCTCGGGCGGACGAAGCAGGGAGCGCGGAATGCGACCCAGACGACAGATTCTAGCGGGATGGGCGGTTGCCCTATCCGCCATCGCAATCGGCACGACGACTCTGTCTGCCGTGGCCGACAAGGCCGCGTCGCAGCGCGTCGGCACGGTGCTGAACGCACAGGCCGATGCATTCCGGAACGGACCAGAGCTGTCTGCGTCGTCCGACACGACGACCCGTCTGGTCGAGCTCTATGGACCCGACAGCCTTGTCGATACGCCTCTTCGCCGCGTGAGCGTTGATCTCGGTAAGGTCGATCACGACTATACGCCGCTGCGCCGTGATGCGGCGTCCGTAATGTCCGAAGCTCAATGCCTGGCCGAAGCCGTCTATTACGAAGCCCGTAGCGAAACCCGCGCTGGGCAGATCGCCGTGGCGCAGGTCGTGGTAAACCGCGTCCGCTCCAAGCACTTTCCAGATTCTCTTTGCGATGTCGTCTACCAAGGTTCCGAGCGCAGCACCGGCTGCCAGTTCAGTTTCACCTGCGACGGCAGCATGGACAAAGTGCCGAACGGCCGCGCCTGGACGCGCTCCCGATCCGTCGCCAACCTGGTCATGAGTCAGCCGACGAAATCGCTCGTGGGTCGTTCGACGCACTACCACACGACCCAGATCAGGCCCGTCTGGTCGGCCGAGCTGGAACGCACGCGCACCGTTGGCAGCCATGTCTTCTACAGCTTTCCTTTCCGCGAACGCGGTCTCGGCTCCGCTGTCTCCGTCGCGGTCGCACCACCGATCTAGCGCCTGCGTGATGCGCGCATCCCGCGCATTGACCGTAGATGAGCCCCGACCTAGCTCTTCGTAAAAAGGGGAGAGCGCATGGGACCAGAGCGTTTCGACACCATTATAATTGGCACTGGCTTTGCCGGACTTGGCCTGGCGGCGAAGATGCGCGAGGCCGGGCGCGAGGACTTCGTGATTCTCGAAAAGGCTGACGCTGTCGGCGGAACGTGGCGGGAAAACACCTACCCCGGCGCGGAATGCGACGTTCCCAGCGCGCTCTATTCCTATAGCTTCGCGCCCAATCCAACCTGGGACTTCAAATGGGCGAAGCAAAAACAGATTCTGAAATACATCAATGACTTTGCCGATGACCGTGGTCTGCGACCGCACATTTGGCACGGAGTGAAGGTAATCGCGGCGGAATGGCTTGGCAACGAATGGCTGGTCAGCACGGAAGACGGCGCACAGCTGCGCGCGCGTTTTGTCGTCAGTGCCATTGGCCAATTGCACCACCCGCGCGTGCCGGAGTTCGAGGGAATGGACGAATACGCGGGTCCAGCCTTTCACACTGCGCGATGGGACCACTCGGTAGAGCTGGTAGGGCGCGATATCGCTTGTGTCGGCAATGCGGCCAGCGCGATCCAGCTGATCCCCGAAGTCGCCAAGGTCGCGCGCAAGCTGACTGTCTATCACCGCAGCCCGAATTGGATCATCGACAAGGGCGACCGCCCCTATAGCGGGTTCGAGAAATGGTTAGGCAAGACGGTGCCGGGTTTCTCAAAGCTCTACCGTGCGAACCTCTGGGCGCAGGGAGAATATGGGCTTTGGCCTGCCATCCAGGGCAAGACGCTGCAAGGCGCGGTATTGCGCATGCAGCACAATAAAAAGATGAAAACGTCCTTCCCGGACGACCCGGACATGCGCGCCAAGCTGACGCCAGACTATCCCATCGGCGCGCGGCGCATCCTACTATCGGACAAGTATATCGAGGCGCTGGCCCGGCCCAATGTCGAGGTGGTGTTCGAACCGATCGAGCGCTTCTCTCCTACGGGAATCATGGCAGGCGGCGTCGAACGCGCGCATGACGCGGTGGCGCTCGCGACGGGTTTTCACACCAACCCATTTCTCATGGAAATCTCGGTCACGGGCGAGAATGGCCAGACGCTCAGGGAACGCTGGGCGGATGGGGCGGAGGCCTATTTGGGCGTCATCACATCGGGCTTTCCAAACCTGTTCATGCTCTATGGTCCCAACACCAACACGGGCCACACCTCCATCGTCTACAAGCTGGAGCAGCAATTCCAGATGCTATTGAAGCTGATGGACCGCGCGGGGGAGGGTGTCGTGGCCGTCGATGCGAAAGCGGAGGCCGAGTATAATGCCGAGGTTCAAACGAAGCTGCGCGATACGGCCTGGAGCAAGATCGAGGCCTCTTGGTACAAGGACGGCGAGAAGGTGACGAACAATTGGCACGGCAGTTCGAAGGAATTCAAGCGGCGGCTAAACAACCCGATCTTCGAGCACTTTAGGTTTTCAGCATGAGCACATCACTCGGATATAAAGCCTTTCAGGGCGTCCTGCGCGCCACGCGCTACCGCAACCAAATGCTGAAGGATGCCGCGAAAGGAAATACGCGCGACATGCTGCCCAAGGGCAAATGGGCGAAGCGCTGGCGTCGGGAAGAATTCGAAGACCGCGCGGTGTGGATCTGCGATCCGCTGAGCGGCCCGACGGAGCAGGTGTACCTGCATCAACACGGCGGCGGCTATGTCTATGGCATCCAATCGCTGCACTACATGACGCTGGGCGAATTGTCTGATCATGCGGGCATGACCGTCATCATGCCCGACTATCCCTTGCCGCCGGTTGCTCAAGCACGCGAGATCATCGGCTGGGCCAACCGTCATTTCGCCAGCGCGGTGGAGTGCTACGGGCTGGACAAAGTCTCGCTCGGCGGGGACAGCGCCGGCGCGAACCTTGCGCTCGCCGTGCTACAGATGCGGTTCAGCCGCGGGGAGGCGCAGCCTGCGACGAACATCCTCTGGAGCCCATGGCTCGATCTGACCGGACCGCGGGAATTCACGAAAGAGGATGACTACGAGGCGCTCATCACGCCGTTCGGACTGGAGCCTGCGGTGTCCGGATATGTCGGCGATATGGACCGCAACGATCCGCTGATCAGCCCGATCAAGGCCGACATGGCGGCGCTGCCTGAGATGCATATCGTGTCGGGCGGGAAGGATATATTGCACGACGACGGGGTGGAGTTTGCCGAACGTGCGCGGGCGGCAGGCAAGCTCGCCAGCCTGACGGTGGAGCCGGACTATGGGCATTATTGGATGTTCTACCCGGTGAAGGACCGACACCGGACATTACGCGAAATCGCAGCGATATTGGCGGCGTAAGCTCCCATATCCCAGACTACAAAAAAGGCCGCCTCCTGGGCGGCCTTTTCGCGTTTCGGTGAGGTCGGCTTAGGCCGCTTTCTTGCCCGCTTGCGCATCCAGGATCTTGCGAACCGTATCGGCCTTTAGATCATCGACGCTGGCCGCGATGCCCATACCGTTGGCAATTTTCACCACATCGGCTTCGAGCATGCGTTCCAGCGCAGACTTGGAGTAGATTTTGGGCGCACCGCCGTAGAGCGTCTCGCCTTTTTCCGCCATGTCGCGGAAGAGGCCGGGGACTTTGAACCGCTCGCCATGCTTCTGCGCGAGCGTGTCGGCGGTGGCGACGAAAGTGTCGATGCCGATGGTGTCGATGTAGCTCATCGGGCCGCCGGTCCAGGCCGGGAAACCCCAACCGAAGATCGCACCGAGATCGGCACTCTGAGGATCGGACACGACGCCTTCGGAGAAGGTGCGCGCGGTCGGGATAAGCTGCGCATACATCAGACGCTGCTGCACTTCGGCTTGGCTCGGCTGGTTTTCGGCCAGCGGATAGTGGTCCGTCACGCCTTTCCACAGATCGAGGCGCTTTCCGCTCTCATCGTAGTTATAGAGACCCTTGCCGAAGCGGCGACCGGAGCGGCCGAGCTTTTGCACCATGAGCTCGTAGAATTCCTCCGTGCCGGATGGCTTATAGGCATCGCCGAGCTCTTTCTTGGTCGACTGGATGACGTCGTAGCCGAGTTTCAGCGTCGTCTCGTCCTGCACGCCGAGCGGGCCGATGGGCAGACCCATGTTGAGCGCGGAGTTCTCGATCAGTGCCGTGCTCGTGCCCTCCATGATCATCATGATGGCTTCGGCGATATAGGGCGGGAAGACCTGGTTGGTGAAGAACCCGCGGACGTCTTTGACGACGATCGGGGTCTTCTTGATCTTCTTGTTGTAATCGAACGCCACGGCCAGCGCATGGTCGCTGCTGCCTTCATGCGGGATGATCTCCAGCAGCGGCATACGCTCCACGGGGCTGAAGAAGTGCAGGCCGATGAAGTTTTCGGGACGAACCGAGTTCTTCGCCAGACCGCCGATAGGAAGCGTCGACGTGTTGGATGCGAAGACCACATCTTTGCCAATCACGGCCTCGGTCTTCTTAATCACGTCGGCCTTGACGTCCGGACGCTCGAACACAGCCTCGATTACCAGATCGACGTCCGCGATGTCGGCATAGTCGGAGGTCGGGGTGATGCGGGCGAGGAAAGCGTCGGCCTTCTCTTGCGTCATGCGACCGCGCTTCACGCGCTTGTCGAGGATCTTCTTGGTGTAGGTTATCGCTTTTTGCGCTTCCTCGTCATTGCGGTCGAGGGAGACGACTTCGAGGCCTGCCTTGGCGGAGACATGGGCGATTCCCGCACCCATCAGGCCGCAACCCAGGACGGCGACTTTCTTGATCTCGACGGTCGGGATGTCTTTCGGACGGTTCGCGCCTTTTTCAGCCGCCTGCTTGTTCACGAACAGCGTGCGGATCATGTTCTGCGCGACCGGATCGGCGAACAGAGTCAGGAAGTATTTGGTCTCGACTTCGACGGCCTTGTCCATTGGCAGCATGGTACCTTCATAAAGGCAGGACATGATCGCGCGAATGGCCGGGAAATTGTCCTTGGACTTGGCAAGGGCCATGGCGTTGGCGGCGGAGAAGAACTGAACGGCCTTGGGGTGCATGGCGCCCGCACCGCCGGGGACCTTGAAGCCTTTGACGTCCCAGGGCTGCAGCGTGCCTTTTTCGGTGTGTTCGGCGACCCAGGCTTTGGCAGCCTCGACAGTCGTGCCGGGCTCCACAATGTCGTGGATCAGGCCTTGCGCCTTGGCTTTCTGAACATTGAGCGAGGCACCCGAGGTGATCATCTGTGCCGCGTTCTGCAAGCCGATCAGACGCGGGACGCGCTGCGTGCCGCCGCCACCGGGGAGCAGACCGACCAGTACTTCCGGCAGGCCGAGCTTCACTTTCGGGGAATCGGCTGCGACGCGGTAGTGACCGGCCAGCGCCAACTCCAGTCCGCCGCCCAGCGCGAGGCCTTCGAGCGCCACGGCCACCGGCTTGGCTTTCTTACCTTCGCGCGCGATCTCGCGGCTGGTGTGGCCGCCTTTCTCCAGCTTGCGGAGCGCGCCGTTGAGCTTCATCGCCTCGTTGAAGGTCTCCTTGGAGAGCTCGCCCGTCTGCTTTTCCAGCATGCGCAAGTCAGCGCCGGCCATGAAGCCGTTCTTGCGGCCCGACGCGATGACGAGGCCTTTCATGGAATCATCGCTGACGAAGGCGTCAACGAACTCTGGGAATTCGCGCATCAGATGCTCGTCCCAGACATTCATGCCTTGGTTCGGGACGTCGATGGTCAGAACGGCGATGCCGTCCTTGTCGGTTTCAACGGAGAAGGTGGTGTAGTCGGCCATGAGGGCGAAGTCCTAGAGTTTGAAGTAAGTCCAGAGGACGGAAGTTATGAAGAGGGCGATGACGACCATGACACCGATCAAGACCGGGGCAGGGGCGTAGCCCTTGGACAGGGCGGCGAAGGCAAGGACCGGAACGCCCAGCATATAGAGGCAGAGGCGCTTTATGCGCGCCTGCCAAACCAGTTGCCGGGTTTCGAGTGTCTCGCCGTCGCTCAATTGAGCTAGACGCGCTCGATGATGGTCGCGATGCCCATGCCGCCGCCGATGCAGAGCGTGACGAGAGCCGTTTCCTTGTCCGCGCGCTCCAGCTCGTCGACCATGGTGCCGAGGATCATCGCGCCGGTCGCACCCAGCGGGTGACCCATGGCAATGGCGCCGCCATTGACGTTCATGATCGAGTGATCGACGTCTAGCGCCTGCATGAAGCGCAGCACGACGGCGGCGAAGGCTTCGTTCAGCTCGTAGAGGTCGATGTCAGTCGACTTCATGCCAGCGGTCTTCAGCGCTTTCTGAGCGGCGAATTCCGGGCCAGTCAGCATGATCGTGGGGTCGGAGCCGATCGAGGCCATCGACTTGATGCGCGCACGCGGCTTCATGCCCAGACGCTCGCCAGCGTTCTTATTGCCGAGCAGCACAGCGGCCGCACCGTCCACGATGCCCGAGCTGTTGCCGGCGTGGTGGACGTGGTTGATCTTTTCGACCTCTGGGTATTTCAGTTGTGCCACTTCGTTGAAGCCGAAGTTCTGGCCCATCATGGCGAAGGATGGGTTTAGCGCGCCAAGCGCCTGCATATCAGTCTGTGGGCGGATCGTTTCGTCACGGTCGAGAATGTCCACGCCCATCACGTCTTTCACGGGCATGATCGACTTGTCGAACCGGCCTTCGCTCCAGGCTTTCGTCGCGCGCTTATGGCTCTCCACGGCATAGGCGTCGACGTCATCGCGCGAAAAGCCGTATTTGGTTGCGATCAGATCAGCGGAGATACCTTGCGGGATGAAGTAGGCTTCGAACGCGGCCGCCGGATCGGCGATCATCGCACCTCCGTCGCTGCCCATAGGCACGCGCGACATGCTCTCGACGCCGCCGCCAATGGCGATCTCGCACTCGCCGGACATGACCTTGGCAGCTGCGATGTTCGACGCTTCCAAGCCGGAGCCGCAGAAGCGGTTGACCTGAATGCCAGCGGTTTGTTCCGGATAGCCCGCATCGATGATGGCGGAGCGGGTGATGACAGCGCCTTGCTCTCCAACAGGGGATACGCAGCCAAACGCCACATCTTCGATCTCGCCCTTGTCGATGCCCATTCGTTCCGGGACCGCCTGCAGCACCTGGCTGGCGAGGTTCAGCGGTGTGATCTCGTGGAGGCTGCCCTCTTTCTTTCCTTTGCCGCGGGGCGTGCGGACGGCGTCGTAGATGAAGGCTTCGGCCATGAGCGTAAATCCTGTAATGAATCTGTTCGATGTTTTGCGCGGCCTTAATACGCATCAGGACGGATGGGGAAGAGGGCGGTGACAGCAAAAGCCCCCTCATCGGCAATGTGTTGCCCTTTAGAAACGAATGGACCCAAGCGCTCGCAGTGGATTCCCGGCGCGATCGGGGTCGCTCGCCGCGTCCCGCATTTCTTCCTTCAAGCGTGTGTGTGACAGAAAAACAACAGGGTGTGAGCTTATTCGCTCACGGCATAAAACCCGCTTGCGAGCCTGTGTCTGCATAGCTAGGCCGCTTCGAAAGCCCGCAGATTCTCAAAATAGCGGGCGGGTCAAACACGGGAAACTCATGATCAAGCTCACTTCGCGCCTGACGGCTTCCGCCGCAGCTCTCGCAATCCTCACCGCTCCGGCCTTCGCGCAGGACTCCATTGAGGACGAAATCATCGTGACGGCGACCAAACGCGCCACGACACTCCAGGATACTCCGGTTGCCGTGACGGTGACCCGCGCCGAAACGATCGAGCGCGCCGAGATTAACGATATTCTCGACCTGCAATCCGTCGTCCCAAGCTTGCGTGTCGACCAGCTGCAGACCTCGACCAACACCAACTTCATCATCCGTGGCTTCGGTAACGGCGCCAACAACCCGGGCATCGAGCCATCCGTCGGCGTCTTCGTTGACGGCGTCTACCGCTCGCGCACCTCGGCCAACATTGGTAACCTTCCGAACCTGGAGCGCGTCGAAGTGCTGGCAGGCCCGCAGAGCACACTCTTCGGCAAGAACGCGTCCGCCGGTGTCATCTCCATCGTGACCCAGGCGCCGCAGTTCACACAGGAAGGCAAAGCTTCCGTCGGTCTCGGCAATTTCGGTCTGTTCCAAGGCGATGCCTATATCACGGGCCCTGTCTCCGAGACGTTGGCCTACTCGATCGGCGGCGGCTTTCAGAAGCGCGACGGCTACTTCGATCGTGTCGGTGGTGACGGTGAAAGCCTGAATGATCGCGATCGCTGGAACCTGCGCGGTCAGCTGATGTTCGAACCGTCTGACGACACAACACTGCGTCTGATCGGTGAATACAGCACGCTGGACGAGCTCTGCTGCGGTACATCGACCTTTGTCAACTCCCCGACGGCAGGCATCCTGCTCGGTATTGGTGGCGGCAACCAGGTCCAAGGGTCTCCCGAAGACCCATATGCACGCGTCGCTTTTCTAGACAAAACGCCTGAAAACGAGCTGTCCGACTATGGTCTGTCCGGTCAGCTGGACCACGACTTTGGCAATGGTCTGTCGCTGACGTCGATCACAGCCTATCGGATCAACGACACCTTCTCCGACATTGACGCCGACTTCACGACGCTGAACATTCTCGACTCCAACGAGACCGACACCAAGATCGACACTTTCACTCAGGAACTCCGCCTGACATCGAATTACGACGGTGCGTTCAACTTCCAGATCGGCGGATTCTACTTTGACGAGTCGGTGGTTGTGGAAAACACGCTCGGCTACGGAACGGACATTCGTGCCTATGTCGATGTGCTCTCCAATGGTGCGTTGGGCGTGATCGAAGCGTTCGACCCGAGCCTTGATGCCGGCGATCTGTTCAGCGACGATGTCTTCATCCGCGAGAGCTTCACCCAGGACGACGAGACCTACTCGGTTTTCGGTACAGTCGACTATGAAGTCACCGATCGTCTGACGCTCACCGGCGGTCTGAACTACACGGACGTCCGCAAGGAAGTCACGGGCAGCACGGTCAACAACGATGTGTTCTCCGATCTTGACCTCGCGACCAACCCCGGCGTGTCGGCCCTGACGCAAGGTATCATCGCGCAGAGCTTCGGTGCCGATCCGACGATGGATCCTATTGCGGGCGCATTTTTCGCGACTTTCGGAACACCTCTCACGGCGGCGAGCTTCGGTGGTCTTCCTGCCCCTGCACGTGGTGCGTTCGTCTCGGCGATCCAGCCGGGTGTTGCGTCGCAGCTCTTCGGTCTGCAGTTCCAGCCGCAATTCCTCGCATTCCCGAATGCTGTCGAAGACGGCGTGCGTGAGGATGACAAGCTGACATGGTCGATCCGCGGCAATTTCGAAGCGACGGACGACCTGTCGCTCTACGCCTCGGTCGCGACGGGCTTCAAGGCATCCTCCTTCAACCTGTCACGCGACTCCCGTCCGTTCCTGACTGACGCGCCGAACCTGTCGGCGGCCGGCATCCTGCCGAATAACTTCACGCCTGCCACGGGCCGCAACTTCGGTACGCGTTTCGCTGATCCGGAAGAGGCGATTGTCTACGAAATCGGCGCAAAAGCCCGCTTTGGCAGCCTGGCGACGATGAACCTCGCCCTGTTCAGCCAAACGCTGGAGGACTTCCAGACCAACGCCTTCGTCGGTGCGGCCTTCGTGCTGACCAATGCTGGTGAAACGCGCGTCAATGGTGCGGAAGTCCAGGGCCGCATCTTCGCCATGGACGGGCTGACTTTCGACTATGCTGCGACCCTGCTGGACGCAGAGTACACCGACTTCACCAACGCCTCCGGCCCGATCGCGGGTCAGACTGTCGATCTGACGGGTACAGAGCCTGACAACATTGCCGACTTCTCCGGCTCGCTGTCCGGTACCTATGAGTGGGATCTGGGCAACAGCACAGACGCCTATGTGCGCGGCGGCATCCAGTACGAGAGCCCGACTACGCTGGCGACCAATCTGTCGCCAGAAGGCCGCGCAGCCGCTGCGACAGCCAACCCGTTGGAAACCACGCTGCAAGCTTTCGACGGCTATGAAGAGCGTAGCCAGCTGCTGGTCAACGTCTCTGCCGGTATCGATCTCGACAATGGCATCGGCTTCCAGATCTGGGGTCGGAACATCTTCGGTGATGACTACGCTACCACGCTGTTCCCGGGCGTCGCCCAGTTCGGCATCGTCAATGGCTACCCAAGCCCGCCAGCGACCTACGGCGCGAACATGACGATCGACTTCTAAAGTCATAAAACCATAAGGGGAGAGTGGTGCGGGCTGCAGCCCGCGCTAACTCGGGGGAGGGTCGCTTCGAGGGGGAAGCGGCCCTTTTTCGTGGGCGCTGAAAAGCTGCGCTCGCTGACAACATACCACTCATGCGATGGGGTCAGCCGCGCCGTTGCGTCGGGGGCCATCTCGGCTAGACGAAAAGTCTGACCGGGGACATTGAATGCTGCCAAATCCGCACGACACAGCAGAGCGAAAGGCCTTCCGCGAGAGCCTTGAGGCTTTCATGGCGCGCGAGGTCGATCCGTATAAGTTTGAATGGGACGAAGCCGGACATGTGCCGTGGGCACTGCACGAGAAGTTCGGTGCGCTGGGTCTGTTCGGCTTCGGAATCGAAGAAAAATATGGCGGTCACGGTTTTGACGACCCTTTCATGCGCTGGGATGCGGCCGTCGCGATCGCGCGCTGCGGCGTCGGCGGGATCGCCGCCGCCATTGGCGGGCGCGGCATCAGTCTCGACCCGATCCAAAAGCTCGCCGCCGAGGAAATCCGTGAGCGCGTCCTGCCGGAAATCATCTCGGGACGGAAAGGCTCCAGCCTCGCCATTACCGAGCCGGGCGGCGGTTCGGATGTGGCGCGACTGACGACATCCGCAAAGCGTGACGGCAATCACTGGGTTCTGAACGGGTCCAAGACTTTCATCACGGGCGGCATGGAGAGCGACTACTTCGTGGTCGGCGCGCGTACGGGCGGCGAGGGGCTGGGCGGGATCTCACTCTTCTTTGTGGAGGCGGACACGCCCGGCTTCTCGCGCACATCGCTCGCCAAGAAGCAGGGCTGGTGGGCGTCCAACCAGGCCACGCTTTATTTCGACGATGCGCGCGTGCCGGCGACGAACCTCATGGGCGAAGAGAATATGGGCTTCATCCAGATCATGCAGAACTTCAACTATGAGCGGCTGAACCTCGTCGGGCAGTCACTCGGCATGATGGAAGCCTGCCTGGAAGACAGCATAGCCTGGGCGCAGCAGCGCGAGACGTTCGGCAAGCCGCTGATCCGGCACCAGGTCATACGCCACAAGATCGCGGAAATGAGCAGCCGATGCGATGCTGTGCGCGCGCTCGGGCTGATGCTCTGCGCCACGATTGAAAATGGCACAATGCCGGTCGCGGAGATCACCAAGGCAAAGTTCTTCGCCACGCAGCAGTTGGAATTCTGCGCGCGCGAGGCGATGCAGATCATGGGCGGGGCCGGGTACTTACGCGGTAATCGCGTGGAGACGATCTACCGCGAAGTCCGCGTCATCGCGATCGGCGGCGGCAGCGAAGAAATCATGCGCGATCTCGCGGTCAGATTGATGGGACTATAAAATGGGGAAACAACCAATGCAGACAGCCTTTAGCACTTCCGGCCAAGTCATTGATTGGGTTGAGTATCACGCGTCGACAAAGCCCAATGCGCGCGCACTCGTCGACCTCGCCAGCGACCGCACATTTAGCTATGCCCAAGCCCATGAGCGCATTGCGGGCTGCGCTGGCATGCTCAAGGCGCAAGGCATTGAGCGCGGCGACCGCGTGGCCTTCCTCTGTCTGAACACGACCGATGTGTTCGAGCTGATCTTCGCCTGCTGGCGGATCGGTGCGGTCTGCCTGGCGCTGAACTTCCGCCTGACGCCGCCAGAGCTCGTCTACATTCTCAATGATAGTGAGACGACGCTGGTGCTGGTCGACGAGCCATTTCACGGCATGATCGCCGCCGCTGGCCCGGCCTGTCCGAGCGTCAAACATTGGGTCAAGACCAATGGTCTGGGTGGAGAGAGCGACTATGAGCGCGGGCTCGCTGACGCGACGCCGATCAACGACATGGTCCCGACCGGCTATGAGGACATGGCACTGCTGATGTACTCCAGCGGGACAACCGGCAATCCCAAGGGCGTGATCATCACTCACGGCATGATAGAGTTCACCAACTCCGGCGCGACGCGGGTGGGCGACGCCAGCCCTAATCGCACGAGCCTGAACAACATGCCGCTTTTTCACATTGGCGGGCTGCAGGTGACGGGACTGCCCGCGCTCTGGATTGGCGGCTGCTGCGTCGTCATGCGTGTCTTTGATGTCGATGGCACGATGAAGGCCATCGACAATGCGGGGCTGGAGATCGACACGCTGTTCATGGTCCCGGCTGCGTTCAATGCCATGCGCGCGCACCCGGACATAGAGAGCATCGACTTCTCTCGGATCGAGATCGCGCTCGCTGGCGGAGAGACCGTACCCGAACCACTGACCCATTTCTGGCTGACCAAGGGGCTGGTGATCCAGGAAGGCTACGGCATGACGGAGACCTGCGCCGCCGGCACGACGCTGCGCAAGGAGGACATCCCGCACCGCATCGGCAGCGCGGGGCGTCCGCTATCTCACTCGCGGATCAAGGTCGTCGGCGATGACGGTGCGGAGGTCGCCCGCGGCGAGCCCGGCGAAATTCTGTTCAAGGGCGCCTCTGTGACCCCCGGCTATTGGCGCAATCCCGAAGCCAACGCCAAATCCTTCACGGAGGATGGCTGGTTCCGCTCTGGCGATATCGGCCGGATGGACGCAGACGGCTATGTCTATATCGAGGACCGGGTAAAGGACATGTACATCTCTGGCGGGGAGAATGTGTACCCAGCGGAAATCGAGGGATTGCTCTATGAAATGCCGCAATTTGCCGAGCTGTCCGTCATCGGAGTCCCGCATGAGAAGTGGGGCGAGACGGGCTGTGTGGTGGCCGTGTTCAAGGAGGGGGAGACTGCGAGCCTCGCCGACATCCTCGCCCATCTTGACGGCCGTCTCGCGCGCTACAAGCTGCCCATGCATGTGCATGAGGTCAAAGAGCTGCCACGCGGCGGATCCGGCAAGGTGCTTAAGTATCAGCTGCGCGAGAGCGTCGGGAAAGCGCTGGCGGGGTAGGGGGTGCGGACACCTGCTGGGCCGAGTATAGGCTCTGACGGTCCGACTGTGTGAAATCGGGCGTCGTCTGCGCATCAGCACCTGTTTGGTCGGCCCTTCCATGCACACTTCTCTTGCAACGCGGCCATCCTCCGCTAAGGGCCGCGCCATGTCCGAATCCATCAAATATCTTCGCAACGTCGCGATTGTTGCGCACGTCGACCACGGCAAGACGACGCTTGTCGACAAGCTGCTGAGACAAAGCGGTACGCTGGATGAACGCGGCGCGCAGGAAGAGCGCGTCATGGACAGCGGCGACATCGAGCGCGAGCGCGGGATCACCATTCTCGCCAAGAACACTGCAATCCGCTGGACTGCGCCAGATGGCCAGGAATGGCGCATCAATATCGTCGACACACCCGGTCACGCGGACTTTGGCGGCGAGGTCGAGCGCGTGCTCTCCATGGTCGATTGCGTGGTGCTGCTCGTCGATGCCGTCGAAGGCCCGATGCCGCAGACATCCTTCGTGACCCGCAAGGCGCTCGCGCGTGGGCTCAAGCCCATCGTTGTCGTTAACAAGGTCGATCGCAATGGCTCGCGACCGGACTGGGTCGTCGACCAGACGTTTGACCTTTTCGACCGCCTCGGCGCGACCGACGAGCAGATGGAATTTCCAACAGTCTTCGCCTCCGCCATCAATGGCTGGGCATCACATACGGCCGGGAACGTCGGCACAGATATGACGCCGCTGTTCGAGACCATCGTCAGCCACGCACCGGTTCCCCCGGTCGAAGCCGACAAGCCGCTGCAGCTCCAGGTCAGCGCGCTCGACTATGACAGCTATAAGGGCGTCATCGGTATCGGTCGCATCCAGCGCGGCTCCGTGCGCAAGGGCCAACAGGTCGTGGTAGCAGGCGCAGACGGGTCGTCCCGCAAGGCCAAGATCGCGCAACTCTTCGGCTTCATGGGCTTGGAGCGGGTCGAGACGGACCAAGCGTCCGCAGGCGATATCGTGACATTCACGGGTATAGAGAAGCTCGATATCTCTGACACCATCTGCGACCCCGACGCCGTAGAAGCTCTGCCCGCGCTGACGGTTGATGAGCCGACGCTCTCCATGACGTTCCAGGTCAATGACAGCCCATTTGCGGGACGCGAGGGTAAATATGTCACCTCGCGCAATCTTAAGGACCGTTTGGACCGCGAGCTGGTGCACAATGTGGCACTGCGGGTCGAACAGCTGGACGAGGCGGACAAGTTCCGCGTCTCCGGCCGCGGCGAGCTCCATCTCTCTATTCTTATCGAGAACATGCGCCGCGAGGGCTATGAGGTCGCGATCTCGCGCCCGCAGGTGATCAACAAGGAAATCGATGGCGTGCTCTGCGAGCCGTGGGAGACGCTTACGGTCGACCTCGAAGAGGGCACGGAGGGCGCGGTCATCCAGCGCCTGAACGAGCGCAAGGGCCAGATGAAGGACATGCTGCCCGACGGGCAGGGACGCGTGCGTCTAGACTACGAGATCCCGACGCGCGGCCTCATCGGTTTCCGCGGCGAGTTCATGACACTGACCTCGGGCAACGGCCTGATGTACCACACTTTCGATCGCTACGCGCCGCGGGCTGCCGCCGGCATTGGTCGTCGCCAGAAGGGCGCGTTGATCTCCAACTCGACCGGTAAGGCTGCCGCCTTCGCGCTTTGGAACCTGCAGGAGCGCGGCAAGATGTTCATTGGCCACGCGACCGAAGTCTATGAGGGCATGATCATCGGCGTGAACAGCCGTGACAACGATCTGACCGTGAACCCGCTCAAGGGCAAGAAGCTCACCAACGTCCGCGCGTCCGGCACGGATGACGCTGTCGTGCTTGTGACGCCGATCGAGACCACGCTGGAAATGGCGCTGGAGTTCATCAATGATGACGAGCTGGTCGAAGTGACCCCGGAAAACATCCGCATCCGTAAGCGCTATCTGCTGGAGCATGAGCGCAAGAAGGACAGCCGTGCCCGCGAAGCCATGGCGGCGGCTGACTAGTCTTTCTGACGGAATAAGCTGAGCGGCAGCCCTTGGGCCGCGGCGGCGAAATTAGCCGACGGCGGCAAGTTCTTCGGCGCGTGGCATCTTCGTATCCCAGATCGAGAGCGCTCTTTGAATGAACTCGCTCTCCTCGTCATGGAGCTCGTAATCGGCCACGCTGATGATGAATATCGAGGATAGCACGCTGCGCTGCAGCTCCGGCACGGAGATGCGGGACAATAGCTCAGATTTATAGGCCTTAGAGTCAGGGCCGGACAAGCTGGCGGAGATGTCGCGCTTATTCTGGGTGAACCATGCGGACAGTTTCTGCCGCGGCAATATCGTGCCGGGCCGGATTTTGTGATTGTGCACCATGCATGCGTGGCAGAACTCGATTAGCTCCGTGTCACGCTCACGATTGTCGAGCAATACGGTGACAGCGAAGATCGTTGCCACCGTTTGGAACAGGGCGTCGCTGTCTTCGAATTGAGTCATCCTGCAATCCTCATCCAAGGACGCATCAACGGTCGATGCGCAGGGGTGGCAAGGGATAGCCATATAGGGTCGCGGCCGTTCTTATAAGCCGTGATTCCTCGCGCACGAATTTATCATCTGCCAGTGAGATGGCGACCATGGCGTCGAAGACGGCCTCGCAGGCCGCATCGCCCTTGAAGCGGGTAAGCGCGCGCAGCACGATTGTATTGCCGCCCTTTTCCCAAAGCTGCTCTTCGAGCTGTTCGGAAATATTCGAAAACCACTCTGTCATAACGGCGTCGGAGGGCTGTTCGTGACCGAAAAACTCGAGCAGACCGCGGCCTTGATTGAGAAAAGCCGTCTGCTCGACCGACTTGACCTTGTGATCGATGATAACGGCGATTGCGAGTGGTCGCAGAATATCATCAAGCGTGAGTGGTTTGGAATCGTGATCAGCCATAGCGGGCTTATGTCACACGAATGCGGATGGGGGCCAGCCCTTCGATGCCGCCTTCCAATTCGTCGCCTTGGCGGATCGGACCGACACCGGCAGGCGTGCCAGTGAAGACGATGTCGCCCGCCTGCAACCCCATGTCGGCCTTGAGGCGCGCGGCGATCTCCTCGATCGACCAGATCATATCCGACAGGCTGGCCGCCTGGACGATCTCTCCGTTCTTGCGCAGCACAATGCGCGCGCGGGTGATGTCGACGTCCGACGCGGGCGTTATGGCCGAACACGGCGCGCTCTGCTGAAAGTTTTTGGCACGGTCCCAGGGCTGCCCCGCCTTCTTGGCATGGCTCTGCACGTCGCGGCGGGTCAGGTCGATGCCGACGCCGTAACCGAATACGCCGTCAGGTCCGATGGCCGCGACCAGTTCGACTTCATGGTGCATATCGTCGGTGTTGGGCGGATAGGCGATTGTCGTGCCGCTGTGCACGATTGTCGTGGATGACTTGGTAAAGAATATCGGCTCCGACCGCGACGTGTCTCCGCCCATTTCGCGGACATGTTCCGCGTAATTCTTGCCGACGCAGTAAATGCGGCGGACGGGGAAGCGCGCGTCTGTCCCGACAACGGGCAGGGACACGGGATCACTGGGCGGAAAAACAAAGTCGGTCATTGCGGCGCTCCGTCGGCTATCGCAACCATAACGCAACCGAGGAGACCCGTCATGGAAAAGCTACGCACGCCGGATGAGCGTTTCAAAGGACTGCCGGACTATGACTTTTCCCCGAACTATGCGGAGGTCGGAGACGGTCTGCGGTTGCACTATGTCGATGAGGGAGCGCGCGGTGGTCGCTCTGTGTTGATGATGCATGGCGAGCCGAGCTGGTCCTATCTCTACCGCCACATGATCTCGCCCGTTGCCGCTGCAGGACACCGCGTGATTGCGCCGGATCTGATTGGCTTTGGCCGCTCCGACAAGCCGGTGAATACGGATGACTACAGCTACGCCTCCCATGTCGCCTGGATGGTTGAATGGTTCGACGGCCTCGATCTGAGCGGCGTGGTGCTGTTCTGCCAGGACTGGGGCGGGTTGATCGGCTTGCGCCTCGTCGCGGCGCGGCCTGAGCGTTTCGCTGCTATCGTGGCGGGTAACACCATGCTGCCGACTGGCGAACGTGCACCGTCGGACGCGTTCACCAACTGGCAGGCCTTTTCGCAAACTGTACCGCAATTTCCAACGGGCAAGATTTTGCAGGGCGCGACGGAGCGCGTGCTGAGCGATGCGGAAATTGCTGCCTATGACGCGCCTTTCCCAGATGAGCGATATAAGGCGGGCGCACGCATCTTTCCCGCGCTGGTCCCGACGTCACCGGATCAGCCGGGCGCGCCGGAGAACCGCGAGGCTTGGAAAGTTTTGCGCGCGTGGGAAAAGCCCTTCGTGACCTGCTTCTCCGACAAGGACCCGGTGACGGCGGGCGGCGATCGAGTGTTCCAAAAGCTTGTGCCCGGAACGGCCGGACAGCCGCACGTCACCATCGAAAACGGCGGTCACTTCCTGCAAGAGGACAAGCCGCAGGCGCTCGCCCAGCTAATCATTGAGGTCGCAGCCGCGCTCTAGTCGATGGCGTAGGACAGAGTGACGGTCTGCGATATCTCACGCTGACCGGGCGAGGTGGGCGCGGCGTCATAAGATACGGAACGCACTTCCATAATTGCGCCGCGCATCGGCATTGGACCGGGCTGTGAACCTTCGGTCAGTGAGAGCAGGCGTCCGAGCCGGACACCGGCCGCCAATGCCATGCTCTGCGCCTTGGAGCGTGCTTTGACGATGGCTTCGGCACGCGCCTTGTTCTGCGCGGCCTCTTGATCCTTCACGACAAAGTTCACGTTGTTGACCGTGTTCAGGCCAGCCTCGATCAGCGTGTCAATGAGCGGTCCAACACCCTCCAGATCGCTTGTGGTGACTGTCACCTGATTGGACGCCTGATAGCCCGACAGTTGCGGTTGGCCCGTCTTGTCGCGAACCTCGTAATTATACTGTGGCTGCACGGAGAGTGACGAGGTCGCGATGTCGCGCTCATCCACGCCCGCGTCTTGCAAGGCGGCGAAGACGGCGTCCATCTTTGCGCTGTTCTGCGATAGGGCGAGACGGGCAGTCTGCGCACGGGTGACGACCCCGCCCGTCATCATGGCGCGGTCCGGCGTAGCGTTGGCGGAGGCTGATGCGGTGACATGGATGACGCCCGGAGTCTCGCCGATGTCATGGGCCACCACGGCGGGGGCGGTTGCCATCAGAGATGTGGCGAGGAGCAATGAGACGAGACGGGGCATGGAAGTCCTTTCGTAGATAGTCGATAGGTAAACGCGCGCAGCCTTGCAAAGGGCTCCGCCCGGTCGACGAAAGGGACGTTGTAGCATGAGTGATGACAACACCGATTGGCGATTCTCGTTGGACGAGAAAGCGCGGCGCGAGGCCCATGCCGAAGAGATGGGCGGCGCCTCCAAGGTCGAGCGCCAACACGGGCGTGGAAAGCTGGACGCGCGGCAACGCATTGCAGAGCTGGTCGATGACGGTTCCTTTCGCGAGATCGGCAAGCTCGCCGGGCGTGGGGAATATGATGAGCACGGCAATTATGTCCGCTCCAGCGCGTCAAACTTCATTTTTGGTCAGGCCGCGATCGGCGGCCGTCCGGTCGTGGCCAGCGCGGATGACTTCACCGTCCGAGGCGGCGCATCGGACGCTGCGATCTACCGCAAGTTCGTCCATGCAGAACAGATGGCGGCGGAATACGGCATCCCGCTGATCCGGATGATAGACGGCACGGGTGGTGGCGGATCTGTCAAATCGCTGGAGCAGATGGGGTACACCTACGTGCCGGAAGTGCCCGGTTTTCAGCATATCGCCGCCAACATGAAACAGGTTCCTGTGGTCGCTCTAGCGCTTGGTCCCTGTGCCGGGCTGGGCGCGGCGCGCGTGGTGGCGTCTCACTACAGCGTCATGGTGCGTGGGCTGAGCCAGATCTTCACCGCTGGTCCTGCCGTTGTCGCGCCACTGGGTGAAAGCCTCGATAAGGAAGGTCTTGGCGGCTCTGACATCCATACGCGCAACGGCGTGGTCGATGACGAGGCCAGCTCGGAGGCCGATGCCATGGCGCGGGCGAGAGCCTTTCTCTCCTTCCTGCCAAGCCGCGTCGGTGCGCCGTTGGAGCGCGTGGACACGGGCGATAGTCCCGACAGAACCGATGACGCGCTGCTCGACATCGTGCCGACCGATAAGGCGAAGGGCTACTCCATGCGACGGATTGTGGCCTCCGTCATGGACGCGGGCAGCGTCTTCGAGATGGGCCGCCGCTGGGGGCAGGCGGTGATTACGGCCTTTGCCCGGCTGGACGGCTGGCCCGTCGCGGTCATCGCGTCCAATCCCGCATTTCTAGGCGGGTCATGGACCGCGGACACGTCAGAGAAGGTGAAGCGCTTTGTCGAGCTGGCCGAGCTGTTCCGGCTGCCGGTCGTGCACCTTGTCGATAATCCCGGCTTCATGATCGGTTTGGAGGCCGAGCGCGCGGCCACGATCCGGCGTGGCGTCGAGACGATGAACGCCATCTACGCGGCGACCGTGCCTTGGGCGACGGTCATCATACGCAAGGCCTATGGTGTTGCCGGGGCAGCCATGAGCGACCACACCCGTTTCCAATACCGTGCCGCCTGGCCGAGCGGAGACTGGGGGAGCCTGCCGATCGACGGCGGTGTGGAGGTCGCCTATCGCGGAGAGCTGGAAGCCAGCGACGACCCGGTGGCGGAACTCGCGCGCATCAAGGCGAAGCTCGCCCGCGTCAGCTCGCCCTTCCGCACGGCAGAGCGATATGCTGTCGAGGACATTATCGACCCGCGCGAAACGCGACCCTTCCTGACCAATTTTATCCGGCTCGCGATGAGAGATCGTGGGGGCCAGGCCTAGCGCGGCATACGGGAGGCCTTGCTTGCGATCCAGCCGCTGACCCAGTCTTAATAAATTACGTCGTGAAAGTTTTGCGTGTTCTTTCTCGTTGCAGCATTTTCATCATGAGGCGCGAGCCGGGCTTTTCAATAAAGCGATAGGTGAATTCTGAGCTTATGATGACCACAAGCAGATAAGGAATCAGGAATATTGTTCCTAGAAGCATTTCCGTGGATTCGGTCGTGAAGCGACCGACGATCAGTTTGTTCCAGACAATCTCGAAAAGGATAGAGATAATGAAGTGGTTGAGATAAACCGAGTAAGATATTTTTGCCAAATAGCCCATCGGTCGTTTTGAGAGCAACGTTGAGATCGCCCCGCTATCCTGCATGAAAACAATGACGAACAGAAACAGGAAAGGCGCGACGAGAAATTGCTGTTGATTTGAAACTGTGCCTATGAACGCGAACATTACGAGGATGATGGCGACTTCAATCAGGGTCGAGTTTCTTTTGATCTGGAACAGGCCCCGTTTGAAGCATATTCCAACGAGCATGCCGAGTGAGAACCCCGCCAAACACCTGATGAAACCTGCATTGTAAGTAATATCAAGCGATGCAAAGTTTCGTGAGAGCCAAAAGTAGCTGGCCAGGGATAGGAGGATCAAAGGCCAAGGTAGATACCGACCGGTACGAACAGCAAACGGCATGAGAAGGGCGAAAAGGAGATATGAGATCATCTCAGCCCCGACGGTCCAGCTAGGCGCATTAAAGCTCAAGCCGTCTGATAACCCAACGGAATTCAACATGAGTATATTGAGTACGAAGTTTGAAAAACTTTCAGGCGTCCCACTTTGAAACAGAAATATCGTTTCTCCGTCCGCAAAGCCAATCAAATGTAGGACAGTTCGGACGCATGTCCATCCAACAAACACAAAGATCAGGAAAAAATGTAACGGGTAGAGTCGAGCAACTCTCTTCACCATAAAGTCTGAGGAAGAGAAAGATGCCGCCTTTATTCCGTCGATATATAGAACGTACATCAGGAAACCCGAAAATACGAAGAATATGTCCAGGATTATGACCGCGCTATCAACCAGTAGATATTCGGTTGTCCAAGTCAGCCAATTCGTATGGTAGATCGCAACCACCAGAGCAAGCAGACCCCTAAGGCCGTCCAAAGCGGAGAAATGCGGCCTTCTACCAGCTGATACGTCACTCGGCATTAGGCGCTCCCCTGTCCCTCTCCAGTCTTCAAAACGGAGAGCGAAGCAAATTCTATGCCGTCACGCGACAGAGCTGATAACGGTAGGGCGTAGACGCTTTTGATTTTGCAATACCGATCCATCGGCGATTTACGAGCATTTTCCAATCAATACCCATGCCAACAGAGCCTTCATGGCTAGGCGATGCACCAGGCGGAAAGACCTCGCGGATCCATGGTCGGTAAGTCGTCCTTTGCAATGTCTCCTCGCTGGTAAGCAAATGAGCGCTCCCCCTTGGGCGATCTAGTACAGCGTGGCGAGCGCCTCTTTGGTGTAGTCCTGCAACTCGTCCTCGCGGCCGTCGCGGACCTTGAGGACCCATTCCGGATCCTGCAGCAAGGCGCGCCCGACGGCGACGAGATCAAAATCACCCCGGTCCAAGCGCTCAAGCAGCTTATCAAGTGAAGCCGGTTTGGAGCTTTCCCCAGAATAGGCCGCCACAAATTCACCCGTCAGCCCAACCGACCCGACCGTGATGGTCGGTAGGCCAGTGAGCTTCTTCGCCCAACCCGCAAAGTTGAGATCTGATCCGTCGAACTCCGGCTCCCAGAAACGCCGCTGCGAACAGTGCAGACAGTCAATGCCCGCATCCACGAACACCTTCAGAAATGCGCCGAGCTCGTCCGGCGTATGCGCAAGCCGTTGCGAGAAGTCCTGCTGCTTCCATTGCGAAATGCGCAGGATCAGCGGCATGTCGGGACCGACAGCCTTCCGGCAGGTCTTGATGATCTCGGCGGCGAAAGTCGCGCGTTCGACCAGACCGCCGCCATAGCGGTCCTCGCGCTTGTTCATCACGTCCCAGAAGAATTGGTCGATGAGGTAGCCATGCGCGCCGTGGATCTCGATGGCGTCAAAGCCGAGGTCTTTCGCATAGCCCGCCGAGCGCGCGAAGCTGTCGACCATATCGGCGACTTCGGCCTCGCTAGGCTCTTCCGCGACCTTCGCGCCTGTATGGGTCACGCCGGATGGGCTGTCGGATGGGGCCTCCGGGAAGTGACCGCTGCCGGGTTTGCGCATATAGCCCGTGTGCCAGAGCTGCGGCGCAATGAGCCCGCCTTCGTCTTTGACGCGGCTGACGATGTTCTTCCACTCCGCGAGCGCGTCGCCGTAGAAGAACGGCGTATTCGGGTCATTGCCCGCGCCGGGACGTTCGGGGTGTGTGCCTTCGGTCAGGATCAACCCGACTTCGTTCTTGGCGCGGCGCGCGTAATATTCGGCGATGTCGGTGTTCGGCATTCCGCCCTTGGCAAAGCTCCGCGTCATCGGCGCCATGACGATGCGGTTCGGCAACATCAGATTTTTGAGTTTGAACGGCGAGAAGAGCTTATCTGTCATGTCGGTTCTGTGCGGCGGTCTGCGGCGATTTGCAAGCGTCCGCTCGCTCTTCCATTTCTTGGGCGCGCGGTCATAATGCGTCCATGGCTGAGCACGATACGACGTCCGAGAAGACCGCGCCGCTCGCGCCAGTGCTGAAGGACAGCGCGGCGAAGGCGAGTCGCGTACTCTGGACCGGGCTGGTTGCGATGGCGACGCTTGGCGGTGCGCTCGGGCTCTATCAGTTTGTCTTCGACAGGGAGCCGGCCTCGCTTCCA
>CALDUL010000003.1 GCA_937923575.1 uncultured Algimonas sp. | reverse complement strand
AGCTTGCGCAGCGCTTTCGCCTCGATCTGGCGGATGCGTTCGCGGGTGACGGAGAACTGCTGGCCGACTTCTTCGAGCGTGTGGTCGGTGTTCATGCCGATGCCGAAGCGCATGCGCAGGACGCGCTCCTCGCGCGGGGTGAGCGACGCCAGAACGCGCGTGGTGGTCTCGCGCAAGTTGGACTGGATGGCGCTCTCGATCGGCAGGATGGCATTGCTGTCCTCGATGAAGTCGCCGAGCTGGCTGTCTTCCTCGTCGCCGATTGGGGTCTCCAGGCTGATCGGCTCCTTGGCGATTTTCATCACCTTGCGGACCTTTTCGAGCGGCATGGAGAGCTTGGCAGCCAATTCTTCCGGCGTCGGCTCGCGGCCGATTTCGTGCAGGATCTGACGGCTGGTGCGCACGATCTTGTTGATCGTCTCGATCATGTGAACCGGGATACGGATCGTCCGCGCCTGGTCGGCGATGGATCGCGTGATAGCCTGACGGATCCACCAGGTCGCATAGGTCGAGAATTTATAGCCGCGGCGATATTCGAACTTATCGACGGCCTTCATCAGACCGATGTTGCCTTCCTGGATCAGGTCGAGGAATTGCAGCCCGCGATTGGTATATTTCTTGGCGATGGAAATCACGAGGCGGAGGTTCGCTTCGACCATTTCCTTCTTGGCCTGACGGGCTTCGCGCTGGCCCTTCTGGACCTTCTGGACGATGCGGCGGAACTCGTCGACAGGCACACCCGTCTCCTGCGCCATCTCGGCGATCTCGGCGCGGATCTTCTCGATGGTCACGCCCTCGCGACCGATAAAGCGTTCCCATGCCTTGCTCGAGCCCTGCATGTCCTCGACCCAGTTCGGATTCAGCTCGCTGCCCAGATAGCTGGCGAGAAACTCCTGCCGCGGCACGCCATTGCCATCGGCCAGGCGCATCAGACGACCTTCAAGGCTGATGAAGCGCTTATTGATCGTGAAGAGCTGGTTGACCAGCGCATCGATCCGCGCATTGTTGAGCTGCAGGTCGTTGATCTCCTCGACGATGCGGTCCTGGATCTCATCATATTCGACGCGTTGCGGCTTGCGCAGACCCTTGCCTTTGAGGCGCGCCGTGATGAGCATTTGCTGCAGTTTCTGGAAACGGCCGAAGTCTTCCGCAACGCGGTCGAGCTTGTCCATGATCTCATCGCGGAGCGCAGCCTCCATGGCGGCCATGGAGAGATTGGTCTTGTCCTCTTCCTCTTCCTCGTCCTCGACGGGCTTCTCGCCCGGCGCGTAGTTGCGCTCCGGCAGCTTAAGCTTCCGCTCTTCCGCCAGGCTCGGCAGGTCGCCCTCTTGCGCTTCCAGCTCACCCTTCTCGATCTTCTCGCGGCGAACGGCGAGGTGCGAGCGGTCTTCCTGGATATTGCCAATGGAGCGATTGTAAGTCCCGTCGAGATCGATGATGTCGCGCAGCAGAATGTGACCTTCGGCCAATTCCTCGCGCCAGATCATCAGCGCTTCGAAGGTCAGCGCGCTCTCGCACAGACCCTTGATCATGGTCGTGCGGCCGGCCTCGATCCGCTTGGCGATGGCGATCTCGCCCTCGCGCGATAGCAGCTCGACCACGCCCATCTCGCGCAGATACATGCGCACCGGATCGTCCGTGCGGTCCAGCTCTTCCTTGGAGTTGCCGCCCTTGACGGCGGTCGTCTCGGTCCGGGCCAGCGTCTTCGGACCCAGCGTCGGCTCGTCCTTCTCGTCATGGACGGAAATGCCCATCTCGGACAGTGTGGCGAGGATGACTTCGATCTCTTCGGCCGAGATCCCGTCGATTTTCAGATGCTTGTTCAGCTCGTCCTGATGGAGCAGGCCGGACTTTTTGGCCTTGGCCAGCATGCGTTTGACTTCGATATCATTGAAGTCGAGCCGCGAACCCGGACCGCCCTTGGTGGACAATTCGGTCGATTTGCTCGCGTCTGTCTTTGGATCGGCTTCAGCCATTTAGGTCCGTCTCCTTCAGATGCGACTGATCCCAGTCCCATCCGCAAAACTTGTGCGGCCCTCGCGTAACCGCAAAGGCCGTAAGCTATGGTTAATCGCGGGTGCGTTGATGCGCCCGCATGAGGCGATGCATCGCCTCACTGTTGTTCTTCCGGATCGACTCGGTCATTCGCGACCTTTGCGCGTCCGATGCCTGATCACGAGCCTGTTCCAAATAGGTGCCGGCCTCATCGCTCCAGAGTGCCGCGCGGTCGCTCATGTCTGCATCTGCCCCGCCCAACGCCGCAGTGATCAGTGATCGCCGCGACAGGAGGGTGCGTAACGCCTCTTCCAATCCTTCTCTTTGCATATGCGTGTGCAACCCCGCGACTTCAATAGCTTTTGTCTGACGCCAGTAGCGCAAGACCCCGCGCTGCAACGCCGCATGGGCGGGGTCATCAAAAGACAGCTCGAAGAAGGTCTCGTCGACTTCGCCCAGCATATCGGGAAAGAGCAATATGCCGCCGAGCAGCGTCTGCGCCTGCCGCGAATTGGTTGCCAGCCGCTGCGCCCCCGCGGCGAGCACGGCTTTATCGGCTTTTTTCTCACGGGGCTTGGCACTCCACTGCGCCTTCACTCGCCCGAACTGGCGGTCGAAGCGGCCGAGCAGATTGGCCTCATAGGCCTCGCGAACACTCGGATCCTTGATCTCCCTCAGCGCGTCGAACAGCCGCGTTTTCAGCCCGGCCTTGGCCTCGGGTGTATTCAGGCTCTCACGGTCTAGCTCTCGCTTCCACAGCATGTCGACGAGCGCGACGGATCGCTCGAGCAGGGCGGCAAAGGCGGGCGCACCTGATTCGCGGATCAGGTCATCCGGGTCCTGCCCCTCCGGCATCATGACGAAGCGCAAACTCTGACCCGGCTTGAGCAGCGGTAGGGCCCGTTCGATGGAACGGTAGGCCGCGCGCAAGCCCGCCTTGTCGCCGTCGAAGCAGAGATAGCCGTCCGGCCCCGCGCGCCAGATCAGCGCAAGCTGGTCCTCTGTCAGCGCAGTGCCCAGCGGCGCAACGGCCTGTGGAAAGCCCGCCCGCGCCAGCGCGATCACGTCCATATAGCCTTCGACCACGATCAACCCGCGCGCCAGGTTCTTTGGGTCGGACAGCGCCGCCCGCGCGCGGTGGTAGTTGTATAGGAGCCGACCCTTGGAGAAGAGCGGCGTATCGGGGCTGTTAAGATATTTGGCGCGCTGCTCGTCACTCATCGCGCGGCCGCCAAATGCAACCAGCCGCCCCCGGCTGTCGTGAATGGGAAACATGATGCGGTTGCGGAAACGGTCCCACGATCCGCGCGATTTATCATCCGGCTCGATCAGCAGCCCCGCTTCGATCAGCTGCTTTTCTTCCGCGCCCTCACGGATCAGATTGTCCTTCAGATCCGAGAAGCTATCCTGTGCGAAGCCCAGTCCAAAATATTGCGCGGCCGTTTTCGACAGGCCCCTGCCCTTCAGATACTCCCGCGCCGCCTCGCCGGGCGCGCGCAGCAGCGTCTTTGCGTAGTGATCGGCCGCGCGCTCCATCCAGCTGATCGCGGCCTTGCGTTCGCGCGCGCGTTCTTCGGCTCTTGGATCGGTCTTGGGCAGGTCCATCCCGGCGAGCCCCGCGAGGTGTTCCACCGCTTCCGGGAAGCTATGGCCTTGGACCTCCATCAGAAAGCTGATCGCGTCGCCATGCTTTCCGGATGAGAAGCAATGGTAAAAGCCCTTCTGATCATTGACGAAAAAGCTCGGCGTCTTCTCATTCGTAAAGGGCGAGAGGCCCGCATATTCCCTGCCCTGACGGCGCAGTTTCACATGCCGTCCGACCACATCCGACACGCGGACGCGGGATTTCAGCTCTTCCATGAATGCTTCGCCGAACCTCACCATACGAACCTAAGCGAGGCGCGCCCCAGACGCGAGTCGGGATGTGAGTGAGGGCAGTGGGAGTGAGCGGAGTGTTGATCTCGACGCACCGCCTCCGATCTGCCACAGCGCGGCCATGCAAGACGACCTTCTCGACAGCCTCATCGACCGCGCGCAGGCCGACCCGGCGCTCAACAGCGCTATGCTCCGCACAATGCTCGACAGCACGCTGATCGTGCCGGGCGAGATTGTGGAGGCGGACGGAAAGCAGACCGCAAACTTCGTCCCGCTGCTGGACGCGCAAGGCGAGCAGGTCATCGCGGCGTTCAGCTCGCCCGCACGGCTCGCAGAGATGGACCCGGCACCGGAGAAGACCGTGATGATCCGCGGCCGTATGCTGCTGCAACTGCTTCGCGGCATCTCCCTGGTCATCAACCCGTTCTCGCAGATTACCTTCGAACTCTCGCCGGACCATCAAGCGGGCCTTCTCGCGCAGGACGCCAGCGACGCCCAGTCCGGCGCGACGCGCAAGGTCGTGGAAAAAGCCGGCACGGCGCTCGCGCTCCACGCCGTCGCTTCGCCACCGCTCCATCTGCTCGAAGCCCTCGGCCGCGCCATGCAGGCAGACGGCACGGTGCAGGCCGCCTGGTTCGGCGGGCACAAAATCGACAGTAACAAGGCAACCACCGGATGGCTCGTCGGCGTGCAGACGAACGGCGACTTCAACCGTATCGGCCAACGCCTCGCCAATACCGCGCAAGCCTTCACCCCGGACGGTATCATCACTGACATCATGGAGATCGGCGGCGCCAATACGCAGCTCTCGGATGCTGTCCGCGCGAGCTTCCCGCAATTCTACAAACGCGGCTGAGCGCTACGGCGCAATGATCCGCTGAAAGAGCGCGGTCGCCTCGTCGCGTAGCGGCTCCGTATCGCGCACCGTATTCTGGTTCGCCTCCGCCCAGGCAAACGCTTCATGGATCAGCGCGTCGAGCGCCGGGTCCTTGTCCACCAACCCCCGCTCCATGCCGTCAGCCTTCAGCGCGATCAACGCGCGGAGACGAGAAAGGCCGCCCCGGTTGTGGGGCGGCCTTCTTAGTTGGCGCTGCGCCTGAACGCTCAAACTCGAAGAGGCGTCGTGTCTCTTCGAGCTGTGGCGCCGCGCGCTTGAGCGCGCGGCAGCTGCGTTAAATTTGATTGGCAATCAAATTTTTGGCTTCGCCAATCACTCCGCTGCATCGTCCATGATGTCGCTGGGGAACTCTTCCATTGGCACGGCAGCCGCACGCTCTTCGAGCAGCTTGGTGTCGCGGTCGTTGGCGAGCTTCTGGTAGCGGCGGAGATTGCCACCGGTACCGGCCGGGATCAGGCGGCCGACGATGACGTTCTCTTTCAAGCCTTCGAGCAGGTCTTCCTTGCCCTGAACCGAGGCTTCCGTGAGGACGCGCGTCGTTTCCTGGAAGGAGGCCGCCGAGATGAAGCTGCGGGTCTGCAGCGACGCCTTGGTGATGCCGAGCAGGACCGGGGTCCCTTCGGCCGGGCGAGCCTTCTTGTTCTCGGCCAGCACCGCGGCATTGTTGGCGTTGAACTCGATCTTGTCGAGCTGTTCGCCCTTGATCATGCTCGTATCGCCCGGGTCCTTCACTTCGACTTTCTGCAGCATCTGGCGAACGATCACCTCGATGTGCTTGTCGTTGATCGGCACGCCCTGCAGGCGGTAGACGCCCTGCACTTCGTCGACGAGATACTCCGCCAGCGCCTCGACACCCATGATTTCCAGGATGTCGTGCGGCGCGGGGTTACCGTCCACGATGTAATCGCCGCGTTTCACCATATCGCCGTCCGCGACCAGCATGTGCTTGCCCTTGGAGACGAGGAAGCTGACGGTTTCGCCCTCTTCCGGGATAATCGAGATACGGCGCTTGTTCTTATACTCGCGCGTATATTCGATCTTGCCCGTGATCTGAGCGATGACGGCATCGTCCTTCGGCTTGCGGGCCTCGAACAGCTCGGCCACGCGCGGCAGACCACCGGTGATGTCGCGCTGTGTCGCGGAACCCTTGGGAATACGCGCCAGCACTGTGCCCGGCTTGACCGTGTCACCGTCATTGACCGACAGGATCGCCCCGACCGCCAGCATGTAGCGGGCAATACGGTTTTCGCCGATGGAGACGGGCTCGCCGTCTTCGCCTTCGATGACCGCGACAGGCTGAATATCGCCGGATTTGGACGACGCACGCCAGTCCACGATCACCTTCGAGCTGATGCCCGTGTCTTCGTCGGTTTCGTCCTTGGCGGACACACCGTCGACGATGTCGAGCAGGCGAACCGTCCCGCCGACTTCGGTGAGGATCGGCATGGTGTAGGGATCCCAATCGGCGAGCTTGTCACCGATCTTGACCGCATCGCCATTGGCGAGTGGCAGGTAGGAACCGTAGTCGACCTTGTGGATCTCCAGCATCTTGCCGTCGGAGTTGACGACTTCGAACTCGAGCTTGCGCGACTTCACGACATAGCCGGAATCCATCTTGATGACGTCGTTTTGGTCATATTTGATGGAGCCGTCGTTCACCGCTTCGATCACGGACTTGTCCGCGACCGAGGCCGTGCCGCCGATGTGGAAGGTCCGCATCGTCAGCTGCGTGCCGGGTTCGCCGATTGATTGCGCCGCGATGACGCCGACCGCTTCGCCCATATTGACCTTCGTACCGCGGGCCAGATCGCGACCGTAGCAGGTCGCGCAAATGCCGGACACAGTCTCGCACTTCAGCGGTGAACGCACGCGCGTGTTGGCTGCGCCGGACTCGTCGACTGCCGCCGCGATGTCCTCGTCGACATAGGTATTGGCCGGGTAAAGCAGCTCGCCAGAGCGTGGATCGTGGATGTCCTCGGACAGGACACGACCCAGAATACGCTCGCCGAGCGACACGGTGACATCGCCGCCGTCCACGACAGGCTTGATCTCGATACCTTCTTCGGTGCCGCAATCCTGCTCGGTGACGATGCAATCTTGGGCCACGTCAACGAGGCGGCGTGTGAGGTAGCCCGAGTTGGCCGTCTTCAACGCCGTATCCGCCAGACCCTTGCGGGCGCCGTGGGTGGAGTTGAAGTAGTCCATCACCGTCAGACCTTCTTTGAAGTTCGCGGTAATCGGCGTCTCGATGATCTCGCCGGACGGCTTGGCCATCAGGCCGCGCATACCCGCCAGCTGCTTCATCTGGTTCTTGGAACCACGGGCGCCGGAGTCGGACATCATGAAGATCGAGTTGATGGTCTCGCGCGGCTTGCGCGCTTCGTCCATCATGGCGTCGGCCACGCGGTCGGTACATTTCGACCAGGCGTCCACGACCTTGTTGTACTTCTCACCCTTGGTGATCAGACCGTCGGCATATTGCTGCTCGAAGTCCTTCACCATGGCTTCGGTCTCGGCGACCAGCGTGTACTTCTCGTCCGGGATGATCATGTCGTCCTTGCCGAAGGAGATGCCGGCCTTGCAGGCTTCGCGGAAGCCCAGACCCATCATCTTGTCGGCGAAGATCACCGTCGCCTTCTGGCCGGCGTGGCGGTAGACCACGTCGATCAGCTTGCCGATGGCTTTCTTCGTCAGCTCTTGGTTGATGACGCCGTAGCCGATGTTCTTGTTCACCGGCAGATATTCGGCCAGCTTCAGGCGGCCTGGCGTGGTCTCGGCCACTTCCATGCGGCGCGTGCCGTCCTCGTCTTCGACTTCGAAGCGGCCCTTCACCTTGGCGTGGAGCGACACGAGCTTGTTGTCGAGCGCGGCTTCGACTTCGGCGATGGACGCGAACATCATGCCCTCGCCCTTCTCGCCGTCGCGCATCAGCGACATGTAGTAGAGACCCAGCACGATATCCTGCGATGGCACGATGATCGGCTTGCCGTTTGCGGGCGAGAGGATGTTGTTAGTCGACATCATCAGCACGCGGGCTTCCAGCTGCGCTTCGATGGACAGCGGCACGTGAACGGCCATCTGGTCACCATCGAAGTCGGCATTGAACGCCGCGCAGACCAGCGGGTGCAGGCGGATGGCCTTGCCCTCGGTCAGCTTGGGCTCGAACGCCTGGATGCCAAGACGGTGCAGCGTTGGCGCACGGTTCAACAGAACCGGGTGCTCGCGGATGACCTCGTCGAGGATATCCCAGATCTCGGGACGCTCTTTCTCGACCAGTTTCTTGGACTGCTTGACCGTGCCAGACAGGCCCTTGGCGTCGAGACGCGCGTAGATGAACGGCTTGAACAGCTCGAGCGCCATCTTCTTCGGCAGACCGCATTCATGCAGCTTCAGCTCAGGGCCGACCACGATGACCGAACGACCGGAATAGTCGACGCGCTTACCGAGCAGGTTCTGGCGGAAGCGGCCCTGCTTGCCCTTGAGCATGTCGGACATGGACTTCAGCGGGCGCTTGTTGGCACCGGTGATGACGCGGCCGCGACGGCCGTTGTCGAACAGTGCGTCGACCGATTCTTGCAACATCCGCTTCTCATTGCGGATGATGATGTCAGGCGCGCGCAGCTCGATGAGGCGCTTCAGACGGTTGTTCCGGTTGATGACGCGGCGGTAGAGATCGTTCAGGTCCGACGTCGCGAAACGGCCACCATCCAGCGGCACCAGCGGGCGCAGCTCTGGCGGGATGACGGGAACAATGGTCAGCACCATCCACTCGGGACGGTTGCCGGACTTCTTGAACGCTTCCAGTAGCTTCAGACGCTTGCGATACTTCTTGAGCTTCAGCTCGGAGCCCGTTTCGGTCATGTCGAAGCGCGTGCGCTCGATCTCGGCGTCGAGATCCAGAGCACCCAGCATTTCGCGGACGGCTTCCGCGCCGATGCCGGCGGTGAAGCTGTCTTCGCCGAACTCTGCCTGCGCATCCAGATATTCGTCCTCGGACAGGATCTGACGCTCGTCGAGCGAGGTCAGGCCCGGCTCGGTCACGACATAGCTTTCAAAATAGAGCACGCGCTCCACTTCCTTCAGCGTCATGTTCAGCATGGTCGCGATGCGCGACGGCAGCGACTTCAGGAACCAGATATGCGCGACAGGCGCGGCCAGTTCGATGTGGCCCATGCGCTCGCGGCGCACGCGCGTCACAGTCACTTCAACGCCGCACTTCTCGCACACGACGCCCTTGTACTTCATGCGCTTATATTTGCCGCAGAGGCATTCGTAGTCTTTGACGGGGCCAAAGATACGCGCGCAGAACAGGCCGTCCTTCTCGGGCTTGAAGGTCCGGTAGTTAATCGTTTCGGGCTTCTTGATCTCGCCAAACGACCACGACAGGATCTTTTCGGGAGATGCCAGCGACACGCGGATCCGGTCAAAAGACGGACCTTCCTGCGCCGGGTTGAAGATGTTCATGACCTCTTGGTTCATGGGACTTCCTTTCAGTTGACCGTACGGCGTCCCGCCGGTCGAGAAATTCTTCGAGCGGTTTCCCACTCATTGGCTCAGGCCGACTTGATCGGCCTATCCATCTCCCCGCGGTTCGAACCGCCAAATCGGGTGATGGGCTCGCCGGTCAAGCCGGCGAGAGCGAGTTGTCTTTACCCGTTCGTCAGCTCGACGTTCAGACCGAGCGAGCGGATTTCCTTGACGAGAACGTTGAAGCTCTCCGGGATGCCCGCTTCGAAGCTGTCGTCGCCGCGCACGATGGACTCGTAGACTTTCGTCCGGCCCGCCACATCGTCCGACTTGACCGTCAGCATTTCCTGCAGCGTGTAGGCCGCGCCGTAGGCTTCGAGTGCCCAGACTTCCATCTCACCGAAGCGCTGGCCACCGAACTGCGCCTTACCACCCAGCGGCTGCTGCGTGACGAGCGAGTACGGGCCGATGCTCCGCGCGTGGATCTTGTCATCCACGAGGTGGTGCAGCTTCAGCAGGTATTTATAGCCGACCGTGACCGGACGAATGAACTGCTCACCCGTGCGACCATCGAACAGCGTGACCTGACCGGAGCTGTGCAGACCGGCTTTCTCCAGCATGGTGACAATGTCCGGCTCGCGGGCGCCGTCAAAGACGGGCGTTGCGATCGGAACACCGCGCGTGAGGTTTCCAGCCAGTTCCGCCAGTTCCTCGTTCTTGCGCGGCAGGGTGATGTCATCGCCATAAGCGCCCTGCAGCGTTTCCTTGAGCGGCGCCATGACGCCGTCCTCGCGGTATTGCTCCAGCGCGTCGTTGATGAGGTCGCCCATGCCCGAACAGGCCCACCCCAGATGGGTCTCCAGGATCTGACCGACGTTCATCCGCGACGGAACGCCCAGCGGGTTCAGCACGATGTCGACAGCCTTGCCGTTTGGCAGGAAGGGCATGTCCTCGATCGGGTTGATCTTGGAAATGACACCCTTGTTGCCGTGACGTCCGGCCATCTTGTCGCCGGGCTGCAGCTTGCGCTTCACGGCCACGAAGACTTTGACCATCTTCATCACGCCCGGTGGCAGATCGTCGCCGCGTTGCAGCTTGTCGACCTTATCCTCGAAACGTGCATCAAGGCGCGCCTTGGAGCTGTCATACTGCTCCTTGAGCGCTTCCAGCTCGCCAATGGCCTTCTCGTCGTCGAGACCGATGCGCCACCAATCGGAACGCGGAACGTCGTTCAGCGTCTCGTCGGTGATCGGGCCTTTCTTGAAACCACGCGGACCGGAGACGGCCGTCTTGCCCATCAGGACAGTGCGGACATTGTTGTAGATGGAGCGTTCCAGAATGGTCAGCTCGTCGTCACGGTCCTTGCCGAGGCTCTCGATTTCCTCACGCTCGATCTGCATCGCGCGTTCGTCCTTCTCGACGCCCTGACGGTTGAAGACGCGGACTTCCACGACAGTCCCCGACGCGCCCGGAGGCAGCTTGAGCGAGGTGTCACGGACGTCGGACGCTTTCTCACCGAAGATGGCGCGCAGAAGCTTCTCTTCCGGCGTCATCGGGCTCTCGCCCTTCGGCGTGACCTTGCCGACCATGATGTCGCCAGCGTGGACCTCCGCACCGACGGCCACGATGCCCGCCTCGTCAAGGTTACGCAGGGCTTCCTCGCCGACATTAGGGATATCGCGCGTGATCTCTTCAGGGCCGAGCTTGGTGTCGCGGGCCATGACCGAGAACTCTTCAATGTGCAGCGATGTGTAGACATCGTCGCGCACGATACGCTCACTGATCAGGATCGAGTCCTCGAAGTTATAGCCATTCCACGGCATGAAGGCGACGAGCACGTTCTTGCCGAGCGCGAGTTCGCCGAGCTCGGTCGAAGGACCGTCCGCGATGATGTCGCCGGCCTTCACCTCGTCACCCACTTTGACCAGCGGACGCTGGTTGATCGTAGTCGACTGGTTGGAGCGCTGGAACTTCAGCAGATTGTAGATATCGACGCCGGATTTTGACAGATCGGTCTCTTTGGTGGCGCGCAGCACGATGCGCTTGGCATCGACCTGTTCGATGATGCCGTCGCGTTTCGCGGTGACAGTCGCACCCGAGTCGACAGCCACGACGCCTTCCATGCCGGTACCGACCAGAGGCGCTTCGGCCTTCAGCAGTGGCACAGCCTGGCGCATCATGTTCGAGCCCATCAGCGCACGGTTCGCATCGTCATTCTCAAGGAACGGGATCAGCGCAGCAGCCACCGAGACCAGCTGCTTTGGCGACACGTCGATGAAGTTCACTTCGTCGCGCGCGACGGGCAGCACTTCGCCGTTTGCACGGCAGATGACGAAGTCATCGACCAGCATGCCGTTGTCATCCACTTCGGCATTGGCCTGCGCCACCGTGTAGCGGGCCTCTTCCATCGCGGACAGATACTCGACCTTGCTCTGCAGCTTGCCGCCTTCGACCTTGCGATACGGGCTCTCGATGAAGCCGTATTTGTTGACGCGTGCGTGGGTCGCCAAGCTGTTGATCAGACCGATGTTCGGGCCTTCCGGCGTCTCAATGGGGCAGATACGGCCATAGTGGGTCGGGTGCACGTCGCGCACTTCGAAGCCTGCACGTTCACGCGTCAGACCACCGGGGCCAAGCGCCGAGAGACGACGCTTATGCGTGATCTCGGACAGAGGGTTGGTCTGGTCCATGAATTGCGACAGCTGCGAGGAGCCGAAGAATTCGCGCACCACGGCGGCGGCGGGTTTCGCGTTGATCAGGTCATGCGGCATGACGGTCTCGATATCGACCGATTGCATGCGCTCCTTGATCGCGCGCTCCATGCGCAGCAGACCGATGCGGTACTGGTTCTGCATCAGCTCACCAACCGAGCGCACTCGGCGGTTGCCGAGGTTATCGATGTCGTCGATCGAGCCGATGCCGTCTTTCAGTTTCACCAGCGTGTCGACCACGGCGAGGATGTCTTCCTTGCGCAGCACGCGGACTTCGTCAGAGACGTCCATGTCCATGCGCAGGTTCATCTTCACCCGGCCAACAGCGGACAGGTCGTAACGCTCGCCATCGAAGAAGAGCGAGTTAAACAGGTCCTCAGCCGCTTCGGCCGTCGGCGGCTCGCCTGGACGCATGACGCGGTAGATGTCGACCAGCGCACCCTCGCGCGAGTCGTTCTTGTCAGCCGCGAGCGTATTGCGGATGTAAGGACCGACATTGATGTGGTCGATGTTCAGAACCGAAATCTCGGCAACGCCGGCTTCGTTGATCTGCTCCATGGCTTCGACGGAGAGTTCGTCACCGGCTTCGGCGTAGATCTGGCCCGTTTCCATGTTGACGATATCTTCGGCGACAAAGCGCTCGGACATTTCGTCATCGCTGATCAGCACGTTCTTGACGCCCTGCTCCACCAGCTTCTTGGCGCCGCGCTTGGTCAGCTTGCGACCAGCCGGTGCAACGACTTCGCCAGTGGCAGCATCGACGAGATCACGCTGCAGCTTGCCGCCACGGTATTCGTCGGCGTTGAACGCACGCGTCCAACCATTCTTCTTGGCGTCGCGCTTGTAGTCGACGGCGTCGTAATACTGCTCGAGGATATCCTCACGGCTCATGCCGAGCGCGTAGAGCACAGTGGTCGCTGGCAGCTTCCGGCGACGGTCGATACGCGCATAGGCGATATCCTTGGCGTCGAATTCAAAGTCGAGCCAGGAGCCGCGGTAGGGAATGATGCGAGCCGAGTGCAGCAGCTTGCCCGAGCTGTGGGATTTACCCTTGTCGTGGCTGAAGAACACGCCCGGCGAGCGGTGCATCTGCGAGACGATCACGCGCTCCGTGCCGTTGACGATAAAGGTGCCCTTGTCCGTCATGAGCGGGATATCGCCCATATAGACGTCCTGCTCCTTGATATCCTTGACCGAGCGCGCGCCCGTATCGTCGTCGATATCGAACACGACCAGACGCATCTTGACCTTCAGCGGTGCTGCGAAGGTGATGTCGCGCTGCTGGCATTCCTCTTCGTCGAACTTTGGCGGCTCGAAGACGAAGGAGACATATTCCAGCACGGCACGGTCGGAAAAATCCCGGACCGGGAACACGCTGTTGAACACGCCGTTGATGCCTTCGTCCTTGCCGCGGTCGGCAATCGGGACGTCCTTTTGCAGGAAGTGCTCATAGGAGCTCTTCTGCACCTCGATGAGGTTAGGCATGGTGACGGCTTCGGGAATGCGCCCAAAGCTCTTACGGATACGTTTCTTGCCGGTGAAGGTCAGTGACATCAAAGACACCCTTTTCTCATTGGCGGCCAAGCGTCGGGCTGCAGTCCCCACGCTGGTCTGAATTGTTCCGGTAATGATTCGGCTGGCAACCGGATGACAGCGTTACACGATAACCCTCGCGTAACATAGGGGTGCGACGGGCGCATGACAGCGCCCGTCGACTGAGATCGTAAGAGCGAACTACTTGAGTTCGACAGTGGCGCCAGCGGCTTCCAGCTTCTCTTTGATTTCGTTGGCTTCGGCCTCCGGAACGCCTTCCTTGACGGGGGCTGGGACGCCTTCGACCAGGGCTTTGGCTTCTTTCAGGCCAAGACCGGTGATCCCGCGGACTTCCTTGATGACGCCGATTTTGGACGCACCAAACGACGTCATGACAACGTCGAAGTCGGTTTTAGCTTCAGCGCCACCGGCGTCGCCGCCGCCCGCTGGGCCAGCCATGACGGCAGCAGCCGCAGGCTCGATGCCGTACTCGTCCTTGAGGATGTCGTTCAGCTCTTTGGCTTCGAGGATCGTCAGCTTGACGAGCTCTTCGGCCAGTTTTTTCACATCAGCCATGATGTAGTTCCTTGTAAATATTGCCCCGGGCCAGTGCGACCACGGTGCGGTTCAGTTCGAGGTTTGCGAGAATGCAGTCGTGACAGCCTAGGCTGCCGCCTTTTCTTCGATCGTCGCGATCGCGCCCGAGAGGGAGCGTCCTGGCGATTGAAGTGCGGAAGCGATGTTCGTGGCTTGGCTCAGCAGACGCTGTGCGGCCATGGAAATCAGCTCTTCGCGCGAAGGCAGCTTCGAAAGCGCATCAATACCGGCGGTATCGAACACTTCGTCGCCCATGAACCCGCCGATGATCTTGAAAGCTTGGGATTCCTTCTGGAATGCCACAGCCACTTTCGGTGCCGAGATCATGTCCTCGGCCCACGCGATAGCGACGGGTCCCTTGAACATGGCTCCAGCGCCTTCGAATGGCTGGTCTTTCATGGCGATCTTCGCCAGGCGGTTTTTCACGACACGGACTGTTGCGCCTTGCTCTCTGAGCTTGGCACGCAGGTCCTGCATTTCCGCAACGGTCATGCCCGAATATTCGGCCATAACCACGGATCCGGCTTCCGCGAAGATGCTCTTCAGCTCTTCGACGGCTTCCGCTTTTTGAGTGCGATCCATTTGCGGTCTCCGTTACAGCGGAGCCCGGCACCATTGCCGAACCCCTGGTTGGGTGCACCGCGCGCACCGCCTTGGATAAGACGAACGCACACAATGCGGTAGTCTGTCCCAAAGCTCGAACCGAACCCGCACGAGGCACCTCCCCGCGCGTGCTGAGTCTGTCGCTCTGTCTCGGTCGGAATTATGGGACTCGAAAGCCCCACCGACGGTCTTGGACAGGTATCGAACCGGGGCGAACCCCGATCAGAATTTCGTTTGGCTCTAGGAGCCGATATCGGAGGCGTCGATCTTGACGCCCGGGCCCATGGAGGAGCTCAGCGTGACCTTCTTGATGAAGGTGCCCTTCGCGCCGGATGGACGCTCGCGCTGGATCTTCGACAGGATGAAGTTGACGTTCTCGGCCAGCTTGTCCGCATCGAACGAGGCCTTGCCAACGCCAGCGTGGACGATGCCCGCCTTCTCGACACGGTATTCGACGGCACCGCCCTTGGAGTCCTTCACGGCCTGTCCGACATTCATCGTGACCGTACCGACTTTCGGGTTGGGCATCATGCCCTTGGGGCCAAGCACTTTACCGAGACGACCCACGAGCGGCATCATGTCCGGCGTGGCAATCACGCGGTCGAACGGCATGTCGCCGGCCTGGATCTGGGCAGCCAGATCGTCAGTTCCGACGATGTCCGCACCGGCTTCGCGCGCTTCGTCCGCTTTCGCGTCCTTGGCGAAGACAGCCACGCGGACCGAGCGACCCGTGCCGTTTGGCAGGTTCGCCACACCACGGACCATCTGGTCTGCATGGCGCGGATCGACACCGAGATTGATCGCCAACTCGACGGTTTCGTCGAATTTGGCAGTCGCGTTCTTCTTCACGAGCGCGACGGCGTCAGCGACCGAATAGTCGGTGTCGCGGTCGAAATTGGCCAGAGCGGCCTTTGAGCGTTTACCAGCCATGACCTACTCTCCCGTCACTTCGAAGCCCATCGAACGGGCAGAGCCCGCGATGATCTTCGCTGCTGCATCGACATCATTCGCCGTCAGGTCGGCCATCTTGGCTTCCGCGATTTCGCGGCATTGCGCCATGGTGACCGTGCCGCCGACTTCGGAGCCCGGATTGTTCGAACCCTGCGTCTTGCCCGCCGCCTTTTTGAGGTAGTAGCTGGCAGGCGCTGTCTTCGTCACGAATGTAAACGACTTGTCGCCGTAAACCGTGATGATGGTCGGCGTCGGAACGCCCTTTTCGATTTCATCCGTCTTGGCGTTGAACGCCTTTGCGAATTCCATGATGTTGACACCGCGCTGACCCAGCGCAGGGCCCAACGGTGGTGACGGGTTTGCTTGACCCGCCGGGATCGTCAGCTTGATGTAGCCAGCAATCTTCTTAGCCATGTTCCACTCCTATGGCGGTTGCGCCCGGGCAGGATTGCCGCGAGCGCTGTGTGGAGCCCGTGGTCCGGAGGTCGCGGCTTTTTGCACCCCCTCCCACAGACAAGTTTTGCAAATCGTCGGGGCTAGCCGCCCTTCTCAACCTGCGAATAATCGAGCTCGACAGGTGTGCCTTGCCCGAAAATATTGATGAGCACCTTCAGGCGCGCATTCTCTTCGTCGACGCTCTCGACCGTTCCGTTGAAACTCTGGAACGGGCCGTCGACGACCTTGATGGTTTCGCCGAGATCGAAAGTGATCATCGGACGTGGCGCCTCCGAGCTGTCATCGACCTGACCGATGATGCGCGCGACTTCCTTTTCGGGAACCGGGCGCGGCTTCTTGGACGAACCCGTAGCACCGAGAAAACCGGTAACCTTGGGCGAATTGTTGATCAGGTGATAGGCAGCGTCGGTCAGATCGACCTTCACCAGCACATAGCCTGGGAAAAACTTGCGCTCGCTCTCGACCTTGCGGCCACGCCGCACTTCGACGACCGTCTCCGTAGGGACGAGAATCTCTTCGAACAGATCCGCCAGACCCTTAGCCTCGGCGTCGCGCTCCAGCGTTTCCGCGACTCGCTTCTCGAAGTTCGAGTAAGCTTGAACGATGTACCACTGTGCCGCCATTAGGATGGTCTCCCGAAACTCAGAACCCACGGCACGACAATGCCAATCAGGTAGTCGACGACGAAAAAGAACGCACCGAAGAGCAACACGCAGATCATCACCATGATCGTCGTTTGCCGCGTCTCTTTCCAGGACGGCCAGACCACCTTGCGGCCTTCGGCATTGACCTGCTGCAGATAAGTCGCGGGCGACACGCGCGGGGCGATGTCGGCATCACGCTTGGACGGGTTCGCACCCGCTGCTGCAGTCTTGGCTTTTCTGCCTTTGGCCATGAAGGATCCAGTCCCGAAAGACACGCTAGCCCGAGGGCCGCACGTCAGTTCTATCGCTTTAAACGGCGAAACGCGGACGATGTCGCCCGCGGTTGCCAGTGGATGTTCGACCCTATGTGGGAAGACCGATCCGTTATGGAAGTGGCAGGGGCAGAAGGACTTGAACCCTCGACACCTGGATTTGGAATCCAGTGCTCTACCAACTGAGCTATACCCCTATAGTCTTGCGACCTACTCCGTGATTTTGGACACCACGCCGGCGCCGACTGTGCGGCCGCCTTCGCGGATGGCGAAGCGCAGCTTCTCTTCCATGGCGATCGGCACGATCAGCTCGACGTCGACGTTCACATTGTCGCCCGGCATGACCATCT
>CALDUL010000002.1 GCA_937923575.1 uncultured Algimonas sp. | reverse complement strand
AACAGTGCTGTTTTTGTGTGTCTTCTGCTTCGTGATCGACCGGCCGGACGGCGTGGACATCGCGCTGCTCTATGCGTTGATGAATTTCATCGCGACCATCGCCGTGCTCAAGTTCTTCAATTACCGCGCGCTGAATGTCGGCCTGCTGAAGGCGAAATACGACATGGATCAGGAGGAGGCATGAGCGTTCTTCTGATGATGGCGGCTGAAGCCGCGCCGAAAGTCGCAGGTCCGGGCGTGGACTGGTCCGCTGTCTGGGAGGCCGTGCGCGCGATCCTGACCGTCGCGAGCCTCGGCGCTGGGCTGTTCTTCGTGCTGGCCGGGACCATCGGCGTCATCCGGCTGCCGGATTTCTACACGCGGCTCCACGCGGCTGGCATGACGGACACGCTGGGCGCGGAGCTGATCCTGCTCGGGCTGATCTTTCAGGCTGACGGCTGGCAGATGATCGCCAAGCTGCTGCTCGTCGCTTTTTTCCTGTTTATCACCAGCCCCACCGCCACCCACGCCGTCGCCCACGCGGCGTATCGCGCGGGCGAAAAGCCGGTGCTGGGCCGCTGGCGGATCGATGGGGAGGGGGAATGATGTTCGATCCCTGGTCGCCTTACTGGTTGATGTCCGATCGCATCGACCTGTGTTATTTTCAAGTTACACCAACTGATTCTGAGCTGTTTGCCAACATGGTACCGATCTGGATCCTGGTCATTGGTCTTGCTGCGTTGTTTCGCCGGGTGCGGCTCCGGCGTGTGGCTGACTTTGACTTAGCTTGCGATACATTTGCCGTTCCCGACGAGCTCCCCGCATGATCCTCGCCGCCGAAATATCGCCCGCGATTCCGACGATACTGCTCGACGTTTGTCTGCTGAGCCTACTGGTCGTCACAGCCTTTGCCATCGTGCGGATGCGCTCGCTTTTCGCTATCGTCATGTTGCAGGGCGTCTATTCGCTCGTCGCCGCGGCGTGGTTCGTGACGCTGGACGCCGTCGATGTGGCTTTCACAGAAGCGGCCGTGGGTGCGGGCGTTTCGACCGTGTTGATGCTCTCGGCCATGTTGCTCGCGGACCGCAAGTCCACGCCGGTGCCCAAGGGGCGTCAGTGGGGCGCGTTGGCCGTCGTGCTCATCGCGGGCGCGGCCATGCTCTTCGCCGTGCCGGACCTGCCCGCCTATGGCTCCGCGACATCGCCCGCCAATGCCTATGTCGGGACAGACTATCTCGCCAAGACGGCCAAGGAAGTCGACATTCCCAACGTCGTGACGGCGGTGCTGTCGTCCTATCGGGGTTATGATACCTTCGGCGAGGTCGTTGTGATCTTCGCCGCCGGGCTCGGCGTGCTTCTGCTATTGGGCCTGAACGGCAATGCGGGGCGTTATCAGGCGGAAGTGCGCGGACGCAAACTGTCCGAGACGTCGGCGCCGACTGGCACCGCAGAGCGCGACGGCACGGCGTCGGCCGAGCTGTCGACCCGCGAGGTCGAGGTCGCTAAAACACAGAGCGGCCCGCCCAGCGTCACGGAGCTGGAGCCATGACAATCCCGGTGAAGAAAAAGCCCGTCAAAGGTCCTGTTGTGTCGCCCGCCGGGTCCGATCCGCATGTGCTGCTGCGTGTGATCTCCAAATTCCTGATCCCGTTGATCGCCCTGTTCGCCTTCTATGTGCAGTTCCACGGTGAATATGGCCCGGGCGGCGGCTTTCAGGCGGGTGTGATCCTGGCCGTCTCCGTCATTCTCTATGCGCTGATCTTCGGGTTGAACGAGGCCAAGCGCGCTTTCCCGCCGTGGCTCGTGCGGGTCGGCATGACATTGGGCGTATTGCTCTACGGGGGCACGGGCGTCGTCGCTTGGTTGATGGGCGGGGAGTTCCTGAACTATTCCGTGCTGTTCCCCGATCCGATCGACGGCCAGCATTACGGCATCATCGCTATCGAGGTCGGCGTGCTGACGACTGTGACCAGCGTCATGATCGCCTTCTTCTACGCTTTCGGTTCTCGCCAACCGCAGATCGAAGACGGGGAGTGGTAGCCATGTTCGAAGGCGGGCTGTTCTCTCACTTCAATTATGTCGTCGTCATCATCCTGATGATGGTCGGGCTCTATGTCGTCTTCTCGTCGCGCAACCTGATCAAGAAACTGGTCGGACTGTCTGTGTTCCAGACGTCCGTTTTCCTCTTCTACATCACGCTGGCCAAGATTGCGGGCGCGCAGCCGCCCATTCTCGTCAAGGACAAGTCCACCAAGTCCGGCTATGACGAATATTCAGAATTTAATTCGGCCGTGCAGACCGCGGCAGGTGGCAACACCTATTACCTGCCGAGCACGGGCTCCGACATTCTCTACTCGAACCCGCTGCCGCATGTGCTGATCCTGACGGCCATCGTGGTCGGCGTCGCGACGCTGGCAATCGGGCTCGCTCTTTCGGTGCGCATCCGCGAGGTCTATCGCACCATCGAAATGGACGACATCGAGCGGCAGGACTTCGAATATAATCTCGAGGGCACCGATGCCTCGACAATCGAGCGCGCATCATGAGCAGCTGGTTCATTTCACATGGGGCGGCGTTTATCGTCATCCTGCCGCTGCTGATGGCGGTCATCACGGCGCTGTTGCCGGCCGTGCGCCGCCTGGCGTGGTTCACCGCGCTAATCGTGGCTGTGCTGGTCGCGCTGGTGGCCTTTATCGTGCTGCAGACGCAGATCGACGTCGGCGCTTTCATCTACCGCATGGGCGGTTGGGAGCCGCCGCACGGCATTTCGCTCGCCATCGATGCGGTCAACGCGCCGATCGCCCTGTTGATCGCGGCCATGGCCGTGTTCACCCTGATCTATGCCGAGCCGGCCGTGGACAGCGAAGTCCAGCGCAAGAAGCGCGCACCCTTCTACGCCGCCTTCCTATTGGCCGTCGCCGGGCTGATCGGCATGGTCGTGACGGGCGATGCCTTTAACGTCTTCGTCTTTCTCGAAGTCAGCTCGATCTCGACCTACACCCTGGTTGCCATGGGCGCGAACCGAGATCGGCGGGCGCTTTCGGCAGCATTCAACTACCTGATCCTCGGCTCCATCGGCGCGACCTTCTTCGTGATCGGCATTGGCTTTCTCTATGCGGAAACCGGCACGCTCAATATGGCGGATATGCAGGGCATCCTCGCCAATCTGGACGGAGGTTCGCGGGCCGCGCAGGTTGGCTTCGGCTTTGTGCTCGTCGGTCTGGGGCTGAAGCTCGCCATGTTCCCGCTGCACACTTGGCTGCCCGGCGCCTATGCCTATAGCCCGACAGTCGTAACGGCCTTCCTCGCGTCCACCGCGACCAAGGCGGCGCTCTACCTGCTCTATCGTTTCATGTTCACCGTGTTCGATCCGAGCTTTGACTATGTCGCTGTGACACTGACCTATGTGGTCACGGGTCTCGCCGTCATCGGCATGATCTTCGCGAGCCTGCAGGCGCTGTTCCAGACCGATGCGCGCCGGACGCTGGCTTATTCCTCGGTCGCACAGGTCGGCTACATGCTCCTCGGCATTGGCTTGATCTCCACCCTGGGTCTCGTCGGTTCCTATCTGCATCTTATCAATCACGCCGTGGTAAAAGGCGGTCTGTTCCTGAGTCTGGGTGCCATGTGGTACCGCTTCGGCATCACGCGCATTTCCGACATGGCGGGCCTCGCCAAGACCATGCCGATTACAACCGCCGCCTTTACCGTGCTGGCATTCTCGCTGATCGGTGTGCCGTTCACCGCCGGGTTTGTCTCCAAGGTTGCGCTGGCCGAGGCGGCGCTGGAGCGCGGCTGGTACTGGGCCGTCGCAGTCATCATGATCGCCTCGATCCTGGCGCTGCTCTATATGGGACGGATGATGATGGTCGCCTATTTCAGCCCGCCACCCGCGAGCGCGATGGGCGAGGACGGCCGCGTCGTGCGCCGCGAAGCACCACTGCTGATGCTGCTGCCGATGGTCGGCCTGGCCGTGACGAGCGTGCTGATCGGCGTGCGCGGCAATGTCTATCTCGCCGAGGTGTCTGAGAACGCAGCCCGTGTGCTACTGCCGGGAGGTGGGCTGTGAGCTATTCTCCTGAACTCGCCGTCGCGCTGATGATGCTGATCCCGCTGGCCGCAGCGGCGATTATTCCGCTGGTCGGCAAATCCGCGAACTTGCGCGAGACCGTGACCTTCGTCGCAGGGCTCCTGCTGCTCGGCAATGTCATCTATCTCTGCCAGCTGGTCGCCGGCGGCGCCCGGCCGGAGCTTATGCTCGGCAGCTTCGCCGGGCAGTTCGAGATCAAGTTCAGGCTGGAGCCGCTGGGCGCGACCTTCGCCGCTATTGCAAGCTCGCTCTGGATCGTGAACTCCATGTTCACACTCGGCTATATGCGCGGCAACAATGAGAAGAACCAGACGCGCTTCTTCACTTTCGTCGCCATCGCCATCGCCTCCGCCATGGGTATTGCGGGCTCGGCCAATCTGATCACGCTCTTCATCTTCTACGAAGCGCTGACGATCTCGACCTTCCCGCTTGTGTCCCACAAGGGCGACGCCAAGGCGCGCAAGGGGCTGACGATCTACACGCTCGTGCTCATGGGCACGTCGCTGGGTCTGCTGCTGCCAGCCGTCATCGGTACGCAGGTCATCGCGGGCACGACGGAGTTCCTGCCCGGCGGTGTGTTCCCGGAGGGTGTCTCGACGACTGTTACCTCCGTGCTGTTGCTGCTGTTCGCCTTTGGTATCGGCAAGGCGGCGCTGATGCCGACGCATCCGTGGCTGCCCAACGCCATGGTCGCGCCGACGCCGGTCTCCGCGCTGCTCCACGCCGTGGCCGTGGTGAAGGCGGGCGTGTTCACCATGCTCAAGGTTGTTGTCTATACCTTCGGCACGGACCTGACCCTGATCACGCCGAGTTCGACCTTCCTTGCCTGGGTGGCGGCAATTTCCATCGTGCTCGCCTCGGTCATCGCGCTGCGACAGGATAATCTGAAGGCGCGGCTGGCCTATTCGACCGTGTCGCAGCTGTCCTACATTACGCTGGGCGCCATGCTCGCGACGAGCTGGGGAATCCTCGGCGGTGGCCTGCAGATCGTCATGCACGCTTGGGGCAAGATCACGCTCTTCATGGTTGCCGGTGCGATCTACACCATCGCGCACCGCACCAATGTCTCGCAGCTCGACGGTCTGGGTCGCTCCATGCCGTGGGTGTTCGGTGCGTTTCTGGTGGCGAGCCTGAGCCTGATCGGCATTCCGCCCTTTGGCGGGTCGTGGCCGAAGTTCTATCTGATGTGGGGTGCGCTGGACTCGGGCAAAGCCGTATTGATGGCGGCGCTTATCATTTCCAGCCTGCTGAACATTCTCTATCTCATGCCGATCGCCATTCGCGGCTTCATGCACCCGCCCGCGGATGCAGCGGGCGATGCGTTGCTGGTCGCGGAAGCGCGCAAGCACCGCTGGGTCGTCATCCCGCCGGTCATCACGGCCTTCGGCACGCTGGTGCTGTTCTTCGCCGCGCCGTGGGTGATTCAATTCCTGGAGCCGATCCTATGAGCGATCCAGTGACCACGGCTGAGCGCGATCTCAGCGATATACATCCGGCGGCCCGTCCGTTCCTTTTCCTCGGCGAGACCAAGGTGAAGCGGAACTTCCTGTGGCTGCCGCTGATCGGGCTGATCCTGTCGAGCATCTTCGGTGTCATCCATCCGAGCAAATATCCCGCGCCGTGGGAGACCATCGGCGACTTCGTCATTCCGGGCAGCTGGGCGATCTTCGGTTTCCTCGCCTATTCCTTCATCGTGCTGGTCGCGCCGCTGCTGTTCAAATTGCTCGCCCGGCCGGAGGACTATTACGGGGAGGGCGGTTTGCCCGACCCGGAGGTCAGCACCGATCCGGCGATCACCGGGGAGGCGCATCATGATTGATCTCCTCCAGATCAACCCTGGCCTCTGGGTCATCCTCGCCGGCGTCATCGCCGCGCTGATGCCGGTCGGACCCGTGCGCAAGGCGCTCGCTATCGGCGCGCCGATTCTCGCGGCGTTCCTGATCTTCACGATTTATGACTCGACGGAGGTTCTCGCGGGCCAGTTCAGCGTCCTGGGCGTCGAGCTCACCACGCTACGGATCGACAATCTGTCGGTGGTGTGGGGCTATCTCTTCTGCCTCGCGGGCTTCATCAACGCGGTTTACGCCCTGCATGAGGACAGCTGGATCACGGATAGTTCTGCGCTGGTCTATACTGGCGCCGCCATTGCGGGCGTGCTGTCGGGCGATTGGCTCTCCTTGTTCCTGTTCTGGGAGCTGACGGCGATTTCCTCGGTCTTCCTTGTCTGGCAGGGCGGCGCGCACGCCTATGCGGCGGGCATACGCTATCTGGTGATCCAAGTGCTGTCCGGCGTGCTGTTGTTGGCCGGTGCGGTCATGTTCGCGGGCGCAAATGGTGGAGACTGGACCTTCGGCTATGTCGGACTGGAGACGACAGGCGCGGCCGGTTGGGTGCTGCTCATCGCCATGGGCATCAAGGCGGGCTTCCCGATGCTGCACATGTGGATGCAGGACGCCTATCCAAAGGCGTCGATAACGGGGACGGTCATCCTTGCGAGCTTCACGACGAAGTTTGCCATCTACGCGCTGGCGCGAGCCTTCCCGGGCACGGACATCCTCATCTGGATCGGCTGCATCATGACCTGCTTCCCGGTCTTCTTCGCCGTGATCGAGAACGACCTGCGCCGGGTTCTGGCCTATTCACTCAACAACCAGCTGGGCTTCATGGTGGCGGGTATCGGTATCGGCTCGACCATGGCCATGAACGGTGTGGTGGGACAAGTCTTCGTCCACGTCATCTTCAAGGGCCTGCTCTTCATGTCGATCGGCGCCGTGATGTACCGGGTCGGCACGGCCAAGGCGTCCGAGCTCGGCGGGCTGTTCCGGTCCATGCCCTATACGACCGTGCTCTGTTTGATCGGTGCCGGATCCATCGCGGCCTTCCCGCTGCTCGCCGCCTTCGTCACCAAGGCGATGATCCTGCAGGCCGCCATCGACGCCAAGCTGTGGATTCCCTTCACCATGATGCTCTTCGCCTCAGCCGGTGTGATGGAGCACTCGGGCATCAAGGTGCCGCACTTCACCTTCTTCGCGCATGATAGCGGGCGTCGCGTGAAGGAAGCGCCGTGGAACATGCTTGCCGCCATGAGCATTGCCGCCGTGCTCTGCATCGTGCTGGCCTGGCCGTGGGGCGGATACGACATCCTCTATTCGCTCATGCCCTATGAGACCGACTACAAGCCCTACACATGGGATCACGTCGTCTTCCAGCTGCAGCTGCTGTTTGCCGCGATCTTCGCTTTCAACGTGCTCAAACGCTTCAAGCTTTATCCAGCCGAGCGACGCGCGGAAGTCGTGGATGCGGATGTGCTCTACCGCCGCGTCGGCAAGAACATGGCCGTCTGGACGGATGCCATGTGGACGCGGCTCGGTGCGCGTTTGAAGAGAGGGCGCGACCGGGCGACAGCCAGCGTCGGGCGCAAGCTCAGCCAGGCTTTCTCTCCGGCGGGCCGCATGAGCGAGGCCGCGCCGTCGGGCCTGCCTGCTATCCTGACCGCTGGCCTGCTCGCCGTCGTGCTGGTGGTCGCCTATATTGCAGCCGCATAAGTGACCGGGCAGCCGGGAGACCCGCTGCTCGCGCTCACCGCGCAGGTCGTGGCGGCCTATGTGTCCAACCACACGGTCGAGCCGGACGCCTTGCCCGCGCTCATGCGTACAGTTCGGGACGGGCTGGCGCGCTCCGCCGAGACGCCGACACCGACGCCGACGCGCGAGCCCGCCGTGCCGATCGAGGATTCGATCACCGACACACACCTCATCTGTCTGGAGGACGGTAAGCCGTTTCAAAGCCTGAAGCGCCATCTACGCGTGGCTTTCGATCTGTCGCCAGAGGACTACCGGGCGCGCTGGGGCCTGCCGGACGATTATCCCATGGTCGCGCCGGCCTATGCGCGGCGGCGTTCCGAACTGGCGAAGAAGTCGGGGCTTGGACGCGCAGAAAGCCGAGCGCGCCGGTCGTAGCCGGGGTGTTGGAACCAAAGCTGGGGGAGACTGTTCCGCCCAACTGATTCGTTGACGCCTTCTCTTCTACGCTGTCGATTTAGGACGGTGTTCCTATTTTCTCTCAGTCGTTAAAATAGGCCAAGCCTTGATCAAAGTTGCGTCTCAAACCGGAACAGAAATGATTCGGATGCGAATCAAAATTCCCTCCTTTTCGCCGCTGGACCGGCCAATCATGGTTAACAAGACCTTGCTCCAAAGCTCACAAATCCGTCACACAGATGTCAGGGTTCGGTTGAGACTTGGGACGGGGAAGCAGGGGTATGATCAAGGGGAACGCGTTGCGGCACCAGATGGTGTTTATGCAGCAGAGAGATATTTACGACTATTGGCGGAGCCAATGTCGCGGCGCAAAACTGCCGAGCCGGGCCGATATCGAGCCCCATATGATCGCCGCGCAGCTGCCTTTCATCACTCTCACAGAACCGGTCACAGGGCCCTGTCCGACGACGGGAAAGCCCGACGCCACCCGCTTTCTGTTCCGTCTCGCCGGGACCGGCTTCTACCGCTTCTACAATGACGAGATCCAAGGTCTCCATGTCGACGAGCTGCCCATCGGGTGCCGCGCCGATTATTGGCATCGCGTGCTCAGCCGCGTCGTTGCCGAGCGTCGACCCTATCACGGCGTGACCAAACCCCAGACACCAGTCGGCGCGCATATGGCGCAATTCTACCTGCGGCTGCCTCTTTCCGAAGACGGGCAGAGAATCGATACCATCCTCGGCTATGATCATATCGTTCCGCTCGAAGGCGTCATCGAACCCATGGCTTCGTCGCGCAAAGTTTACGCCTAAATCAACGACTTGATGCTTATCCACGGGTCTATTCGTCATCCGGACTCGTCATCCCGCCGCACTCAATATAGGAATATAATCCTCATCTGGTAAAGGGGGTTCATTCTTCTCCTTCACACCCAAGGAGGATGATGTGGCCCCGACACGACTACCACAAGGCGCCGGCGGACAGTCGCGCAGGACGAACACAACCCACGACCGGGCGAGAGCGCAAATCTGCGCGGCCGCCGTCGCTATCGCATTTGGCGCGCCCGAGCTCGAACTATCTCGCCCCGACCGCCGTGGTCCCAATGTGGACTTTGCGCGACAAGTCGCGATGTATCTCGCCCATGTGCAATACGGCATGAGCCACACCCGTATTGGCCAGCTCTTTTCGCGTGATCGCTCCACGGTCAGCCACGCTTGCCGCTGCGTGTCCGAGCTGATGGACGACGCCGTTTTCGGCGAAAAGCTCGACCGTATCGGGGCGCGACTGCAGGCCTTCGCCGATGTGTCCGTCAACGACGATGCGGGAGGTCCGTTATGAGCCTGACCACACAACGCCTGCTCCGGCTGATGTATGACAGCAACGGCGTCATCGCGCGCGAACGCGGGGCGAGCGTGTTGCGAATTCACGCGCGCGGCGACAAACGCACTCGGCCGATCGCCTGTATCGAACGCGTCGATGTCGAGGATTGGGAAGCGCGACGCATCGTCGAGCTCGGCCCGCGCGGCTACCAGCTCACCTCGCAAACGGCGCGGCGAATCCTCAACGGCGTGCCATTGACCGAGATCGAGCAGCAGGCGGAGCTGCTGCCCGGTAAGCAGACGGGGGAGCGCGCGGTGCGGGCGAGCCGGCTCTCCGTCATCGATCGGCTGGAACGCAAATCGGACGGTAGCGGCGGGACGCTGTTCGACGCCGCCCAGATTGCGGCGGCGCGGCGGTTTGCACGGTCTGTGCACGCGGCAGGCGGGGGACGGATCAACGCGTCCGACTACGCCGCGCCGCAAGTGGACGGCGGTGACCGGGCCGGGCGTGCGGAAGACGCGGTGATCCATCGGCTCGATGCCGCACGGGCGCTCGCTCATGCCAAGGCCGGCCTCGATCCGCGCGTGGCGCGTGTGCTGAGCCAGGTCCTCGGTGCCGAGGTGTCGCTAGCGCGCGTCGCGCGGGACGAGGGCTGGACCAGCGGCGTGGCGGAGATGTTGCTGCGCATGGGTCTGGATCATCTGGTGCGCTTCTACGGCACCAAACCGGGGGTGCGGCGCGCAGGGTAAGAGGCTGAACGACAGGGATGAGGCAGGGCGTGGGCGGGGACGGCGACAAACCGATCCCCGCCGTCCTCCTGTCCCGCAGATTGCTCCCATGACCGAACCATCCGAACCTCTTGATCAGACCGCCGCCGCTGCCATCGACCGTCTCAACCGAAAGCTCATCGCGCTGTCGCATGATCCCGACAATACGGCAGAGATGGAGCGCACGGCCAAGGCGCTGACGGCGACGATCCGCTCGCTGGAACAGGCCGATGCCTTTCTCTCGCAACAGCCCGGCCGCATCCGCGCAGGGCAGCTGCTCAGCGATGCCGAAGTCGACGCGGTTCTGGACCGGATGCAACGCATGGTCGACAATGGGTTGCTGGAGCCACGGCGATGACGCCCAAGTCGCGCGCCGCCGCCCGCGCATTCGTCCGCGCCATACCGGGGCGCGAGCTGGAGTGGTATCAGCATCAATGGCGCGGCACGGCGCGGCCCGATCAGGTCGATGGTCGCGGCAAGCGGAGCGAGGAGACGCCGATCTGGCTTGTCATGGGCGGGCGCGGATCGGGCAAGACCCGAACGGGTGCGGAATGGGTGCGTGAGCAGGTGAAGCGCGGAAAACGCCGCATCGCTCTGGTTGCGCCGACGCTCCATGCCGCGCGCGAAGTCATGCTGGGCGGCGACAGCGGGCTGCTGTCCTGCGGTCACATTCTGGAGCGCCCGAGCTACGCCCCAACTCGCCGTCAGCTCACCTGGGCAAACGGCGCGGTGGCGGAGATCTTCTCAGCCCACGATCCGGATAGTCTGCGCGGCCCGCAATTCGACTGCGCCTGGGGCGACGAGTTCTGCGCCTGGCCGGATGCGGATGCGACACTGTCCAACCTGCGGCTGGCGCTGCGCCTGGGCAGCGATCCGCGGCTGTGCCTGACGACAACGCCAAAGCCCATGCCACTGCTGGACCGACTGATTGCCGCGCCCGGCACGACGGTGACCCGCTCGCGCACCCATGACAATGCCGCCCATCTCGCACCCGGCTTTATCGCCATGATGGAGGAGAGCTACGGCGGCACGGCGCTCGGACGGCAGGAACTCGACGGCGAAATCGTGCGGGACCATCCCGGGGCGATCTTCACGAGGGACGCCATCGACGCGCACCGTGTGAGCACAGCGCCCAAGCTCGACCGCGTCATCATTGCGCTGGATCCACCCGCCACGTCTGGAGCGTCGTCTGACGCCTGCGGCATGGTCGTGGTCGGCGTGGCGGAGCAGGACGGACAGCCCCACGCCTATGTGCTGCATGACGGCACGATGGAGCGCGCGGGACCGCAGGTGTGGGCTGCACGCGCCGTGGCCCTGTTCGAACAATTCGAGGCGGACTGCATTGTCGCCGAGACCAATCAGGGCGGCGAGATGATCTCTGCCATGTTGGCCAGTATCGACGCCGATGTGCCCGTGGTCGGCCGTCACGCCAGCCGTTCCAAGGCCAGTCGCGCCATGCCCGTGGGGCTGCTCTACGCGCGCGGACGCGTGCACCATATCGGCCGGCTGGACGCGCTCGAAGACGAGCTCTGCGCCTTTGGCGGGCCGCACCAGTCCGGCAGCCCCGACCGCATGGACGCGCTGGTCTGGGCGGTGTCGGAACTTCTCTCCCGCCGCTCCACGCCGCGATTATCCTTCTTCTAAGCGGCGCGTATAATTAACCGTAGATTCACCACATTCGCCCCAATACACCCACAATTGGAAGTTTGAGAGGCGTCCATGCGCACATCATCGCGAAAGCAGGCCGATCTGCGGGCCAAGGCCGAGTTGGACATCCAACTGCAGCGCAATGCCGAACAGCTCGCCGAGGCCCATTGGGAACTCGCGGCCGAGCTGTCGACGCTGGCGAAGGCGACCAATGATTCGGCCCCGCTGATCCAGGCGGTGGAGTCGCTGCGGTCGGCGACACGTTTCTACACCTTTGATACGGCCCCGCGCGAACATGCGCTGATTCAGCAATCCATCGCCGACACGCTGCTGACGCTGGGCCGTCAGACGGGCGACCGCGATGCGTTGGTGTCTGCCCGCGATGCCTATCGCGGCGCCATCACCTTGGCCTCGCTGCTTTCTGACGAGACCCTGCGCGAAGACCTGCGAGTGAACTACAAATTGACGCTGACGCTGCTGGGCGATCGCCCCAGAAGTCCATCCCTCTTCCAGGTCGCCTAGAAACGCCGGGTTTTCAGGGTCTTGGGCCAAAGATGAGGAGAAACATCCCCGCCTCGTGAGGGATGTCCCATAAACCCCTTATCGCTGCAAAAACGCTCTTCAAACGAGAGCCGAGCCGCTCCCAGCCGGGTGCGGCTTTTTCTTTGCGTCCACATGATCCGGGGACCCCCTATGAGACTACCGTTCACGGGCCGCGCGCCCGCGCCCACAGACCTGCCCGCAAGCGAGACGAAAAGCGCGCCACTGGTGGCGCTGGAGCTGTCGCGCCGTGCCCGCTTCACCAGCACTGACTACACCTCGCTCTGCCGCGAAGGCTATGGGACTAACCCGGTGGTCTATCGGTGTGTTCGACTGATTGCGGAGGCGGCGGCCAGCGTCCCCATGATTGGTGCGCCCGACGTGTTGCTGAGCGACGACACGATGGAACAGTTCTTCGGCTATCTGCAGCTGGCGGGCCGCGCCTATCTGCTCGCCAGCGTGCTTGACGGAGATATCGTCGCGATCCGCGCATTGCGTCCCGACAGTGTGCGTCCGCTGACCGACCGCGCGGGCCGCCCCGCTGGGTTCGAAATACGGACCGCGTCGGGCAAATCGGTTCATCCGCGCGATCCGCTGACGGGCCGCTGCGATGTCTTCGGGATCGAGCTGTTCGATCCGATGAATACGGGCGGTCAGTCGCCGCTGCGCGCAGCCGCGACCAGCGTCGATCTGCACAATCAGGGCACGCGCTGGGCCAAGAGCTTGCTCGACAATTCCGCGCGGCCCTCTGGCGCGCTGGTCTATAACGGAGGGCCGGGCGACCGCCTCACGGCCGACCAGGTATCCCGGCTGAAGACCGAGCTGGAGAGCGGCTTTACCGGACCCGACCGGGCGGGCCGTCCCATGGTGCTGGAAGGTGGGCTCGACTGGAAATCCATGGGCATGTCGCCCGCAGATATGGATTTCACCCAAGGCCGCCGAGAGGCCGCGCGCGATATCTCGCTGGCCTTTGGCGTGCCGCCGATGCTGCTCGGAATTCCGGGTGACAATACCTACGCCAATTACCAGGAGGCGAACCGCGCCTTCTGGCGGCAGACGATCCTGCCCTTGATCCGGCGGAGCGCACGCGGGCTCTCGCGCTGGCTGTCGGCCTTTGGCGAGGAGGTCGCCTTGCGCGCCGACCTCGACGCAGTGCCCGCACTGGCCAGCGAACGCGCGGCTCTGTGGGCGCGGCTGCAGCAAGCGAGCTTTCTGACCGACGCCGAGCGCCGCGCGCTGGCGGGGCTGGAGCCCGTCCAATGACGCAAACAATGACGGGTCAGCTAATCGCAGAGGAGGCGACGATCCGCGTTGCCCCCATGAAATTCGACCGCTCTATCGGCATGGCGCTGATGGTCACGGTCGCACTGGAGACGGCGGCCGCGATCTTCTGGGTTGGGGCCGCGGAGGCGCGGCTCGCCGATCTGGAACGCGCCAATTCGGTCAACACCGAAGTGTCCGTTCGCCTCGCCCGATTGGAGGGCGAAACCGCCATCATGCGCGAGTCCTTACGCCGCATCGAGGAGGCGGTGCACAATGAGGATTAGCGGCTACGCCTCTCGCTTTGGCGAGCGGGACGCGGGCGGGGACATCGTACGGCCCGGCGCCTTTGCCGCGAGCCTGCTGTCACGCGTGTCCGGATTGCCCATGCTCTCGGATCATCAGCGCCCTATCGGCCGCTGGCTCCGCGCGCGCGAGGACGCGACCGGACTGTTCGTCGAAGGCGAGGTCAGCGACCCGGCCATCGCGCGTCTCATTCGGTCTCGTAAAATTTCCGGTCTTTCGATCGGCTACCGCACGCGGCGTTCGCGTGTCGGCGCCGGGCAGCGAGAGCTGCTCGATCTGGATCTTCGGGAGGTGTCAGTCGTCGCCTTCCCGATGCTGGGCACTGCCCGGATCACGACCTTCGACGACATCCAAACGCAGCCCAAAGGAGCCCTTGCGTGACTCAAATCGAAACCAAAATGGCGAGTGAAGATTTCGCCCAGACTTTCGCGGCCTTCCGCGACGCCAACGACGCCCGCCTGGCGGAAATCGAGAGCAAATCCGCCGCCGATCCGCTTTTGACCGAGAAGGTCGAGCGCCTCAATCGCCGGCTGGAAACGCTCTCCGTGTCCATGTCGCAGCCGGTGGTCGCGCAACCCGTGAATGAGGCCAAATCCGCCTGGTCGCGCTTTATCCGTTCGGGTGACGAGACCGCGCTGACAGAGCTGAAAGCGCTCTCCACTACCGACGGCGACGGCGGCTATGTCGCCCCGGTCGAGACGGAAAACCGCATCGACATGGCGCTGGAGCAGGCCTCGCCCATGCGCCGCATCGCGACTGTTCGAAAGATCGGTAGCGGCGAGTTCCGCAAGCCGATCTCGTCCGGTCAGGCGACCACCGGATGGGTCGGAGAAACCGATCCGCGCCCGGAGACGACCGCACCGAGCCTCAAGCTTGTCGCATTTCCCGCGGGCGAGCTCTACGCCATGCCCGCCGCGACGCAGGCCCTGCTTGATGACAGCGTGGCGGATGTCGACGCCTGGCTGGCCGAGGAAGTCCGCGACGTCTTTGCCGCGCAAGAGACCGAAGCTTTCGTCAATGGCGACGGCTCCGAAAAACCGCGCGGCTTCCTGACCTATCAGGGCGGGGCGGATGCTCTGAAGGAGCTTCGCACCGGTGTCGACGGTGCCTTTAGCGACACGCAGTACGACACGCTGATGGACCTGATCTACGCGCCTAAATCGGTCTATCGTCCGGGCGCGTCCTTCGTGATGAACCGCCGCACCCTGTCCGAGATCCGCAAGATCAAGGACGCGGACGGCAACTACGTCTGGACGCCCGGCGCGTCGGGTCAGCCGTCGCAGTTGCTCGGCTACAACGTCACCGAGATGGAGCAGATGCCCGACATCACCTCGGGTGAGTGTGCCGTCGCCTTCGGTGACTTCCGCCGCGGCTATATGATTGCGGATCGCCAGGGCGTTCGCGTGCTGCGCGACCCATACTCCGCCAAGCCCTATGTGCTGTTCTACACGACCAAGCGCGTCGGCGGCGGCGTGCAGGACCGCGAGGCCATCAGCCTGCTGAAGTTCGCCGCGTAAACGCCGCGCAACTCCCCAAATCGACCCGTCAGCCCCTTGGGAAACCTCGGGGCTGGCGGGTTTTCTTTTGCCAATTTTTCCCGCCGTCGCAGACAAGAAGAGAGACCTCCCATGCTCATCCAGACCGATCCACCGCCCGCGGAGCCTGTGACGCTCGCGGAGGCCAAGACCTTCCTGCGGCTTGATCACGACCATGAGGACGGGCTGATCACCATGCTGATCAGCGCCGCTCGCGACCGCATCGAGACCTTGCTCGGCGTCGCCATGATCGAGCGGGAGTTCCGCTATGCGTCCGAGTCCGGGACTGTCGTGCTGCCCCGCTGGCCGGTTAAGGATGTGCAGGGCTTCGCGCCCAAGCTTGCCGTGCGGCCTGTCGCTTTTCAGATCGGCGCGCCGACGACGATCACCTTCACCGCGGGCTATGGTCCCACGCCGTCCGACGTACCCGCGCCGCTGCGCCAGGCCATGCTGCTGCTGGTCAGCTATGGTTATGAACACCGCGACAGCACGGACGGTCTGCCGCTCATGGTGCAGGCCTTGATCGCGCCCTACCGCGTGGTGACGCCATGATCGGCCAGCTTCGCCACCGGATCGGGCTCTACGCACCGAGCGCCGTGCGCGACGACGTCGGCGGCACGATCACGAGCTGGTCCTTCCAGCGCGCAGTCTGGGCCATGGTCGAGCCGCGCACGATATCCGAGACGGTCGAACAGGGGCGGCTAAGGGTGACGCAGTCCTACCGCATCACCATCCGCCACCGCTCGGATCTGTCTCACCGCGCGCGCGTCGTCTGGCAGGGCCGAACCTTGCGGGTTGTCGCGGTTTCCGATCCGGATACTCGCTTCGAGCGGCTCCACCTGATTTGCGAAGAGGTGCTGTCATGAGCGCGCTGGCTGAGCACGCATTGCGCTTGCAACGCGACATCCACACCGCGCTGAACGCCGATACGGCGCTGCAGAATGTGATGGGCCGGGACGGCGAGGTGCGCGCCTATGACGAAGTGCCTCCGGAGCCGACCTATCCCTATCTCACCTATGGTCGCACCGAGAGCCGGGATGCCTCCGCTGACGAGACTGTACGCACCACCCACGCAGTGACGCTGCACGTCTGGTCGCGCGCCACAAGCCGGGCAGAGGCGCTGGAGCTGCTGCGCCAGGTCGAAGCGGCATTGGACACTCATCTGCCGCACCGCAGCGTGCCCACACTCACAGACATTTTCCGCGCGCCAGACGGCCGCACACGACACGGCCTGCTGCGCCTGTCGGTCATTCTGGAGGACATATAGATGACAGCCAAATTGGGACGGGACCTGCTGCTGCGGGTCGACGATGGCGAGGGCTTTAAGACGGTTGCCGGCCTGCGCACCAAGTCGGTGCGCATGAACGCGACCAGCGTCGATGTGACCGATAGCGGGTCGCAGGGATGGACGGAGCTGCTGCCGAAAGCCGGCATTCGCTCGGTTGCCATCACAGGCTCCGGCGTGTTCCGCAGCCGCGAGTCGGACGCGGCCATCCGCGCGGCTTTCTTCGCCGGCGAGGAGCTCGACGCGGAGATGGTCATGCCGGGCTTCGGCGCGATCTCCGCCCCGATCATGGTCACCAGCCTGACTTATGGCGGCACCTATAAGGGCGAGGCGACGTTTGAGATCGGCTTGGCCTCGACAGGCCCCGCCAGCTTCGCCGCGCCGTGAGCGCCTATCGACGCGGTGACGTGGAGACCTCGCTCGGTACGCTTCGCCTGACGGTGGGAGCGCTGGCGGAGATTGCCGAAGTCACTGGCGCCGAGAGTCCGCGCGCGCTGGCGGAACAGATCCGCCTCATGGGTCCCGACACGGCGCGCACCCTGCTGAGTGCGTTGCTGCGAGGCAGTGATGGCGCGTGTGATCTGTCCGGCGTCAGCGACGCTCAGATTGCCGCCCTCATGCCGCAAGCCGCGTCCTGCATCAGTGCCGCGCTGGTCCCCGCATGAGCTGGCCTTTTGCTGATTGGCACCGCCTTGCCGTGCGCCAGTTGCAGCTCGCCCCAGGCGAGTTCTGGGACATGCCGCTCTCCGACTGGCTCGCGCTGTTGCGTCCCGACACGGCGCCGCTCGACGCGGACGCCTTACGCAAATTGATGGAGGATTACCCCGATGGATAGGGATCAGAACCAGGCCGCCGATGCGCTGGACGCATTCGACGCCGACCCGCTCGTCAAGGGCGCGGACGAGATCGCCAGCGCCTTTGAGGCCGCCGGCGAGAGCATTGCGCGTTCGCTCGAAGGCGCGGCCAAACGCGGCCAGCTGTCCTTTTCTGATATGGCTGAGTCCGTTCTTAAGGACCTCGCCAAGCTCGCTGTGACGGAGCTGGTCGAAGGCCCGCTCAACGCGCTCGTCGGCGGGCTGACCAAGGGGCTCGGCGACGCGCTGGGCGGGGGCAAATCCTCCACCAACATCACCATGAACTTGTCCGGCGTCTCGGACGCGCAGGGCTTTCGCCGCAGCGAGGGGCAGATCGGCGCGCATCTCGCGCGCGCCGTCGGCTCCGGCGCGGGCCGTATCTAGGAGAATACCATGGCTTTCCATGACGAGCGCTTTCCGCTCACATTGGCGTTCGGCGCAACCGGCGGGCCGACCCGCGCGGTCGACATTGCCACGCTGTCTTCGGGTCGTGAACATCGCAACACGACGCAGAGCCGCGCCCGCCGCCGCTACAACGCCGTGACCGGTGTGAAGTCGCTGGCGGACGCCCAAGTGCTCGCGGCCTTCTTCGAGGCGCGTGGCGGGCAGCTGCACAGTTTCCGTTTTCGCGATCCCATCGATCACATGGCCGAGGATGCCTTGCTCGGCGCGGGCGACGGCACGCAGGCGGAGTTCGCCCTGCAGAAGATTTATGGCGATTCCGTGCGTCCGATCACGCTCCCGGTCGCGGACACAGTCGAAATCCGCGTGGCGGGTCAACGCGTCCCGCATAGTTTGAATGCGGCGACGGTCACCATCGATCCACCCGCGTCCGGAGCCCTCGTCACTGCGAGCTTCGCGTTCGATGTGCCCGTGCGCTTCGACACGGACGAGCTGATCCTAGGCCTTGAGACGGACGGCGCGGTCAGCGTGTCGTCCGTGCCCTTGATTGAAGTGCTAGGGGAGGTGCACCATGCGTGATCTGCCCTTTGCGGATGGCTGCCAGACGCTCGCACGCGCTTTCGTCATCACGCTCTCGGACGGCGCGCGGCACGGCTTCACCGACCATGATCGGCCGCTCGTGCTCGACGGCGTCACCTGCCGCCCGATGGCCGCCGCGGACACCGAACAGCGCGCGGGATTCGACGCGGATAGCGGCGCGGTGCGGACACGCTTCGACATCGATCTGAGCTCGGACGCCATAAAATCCGGCTCGCTCGACGGCGCTCGTCTGGACGAATATCGCGTGGACTGGTCTGATCCGAGCCGTCGCGTTCTGATGACATCTGGCCGCCTCGGCGAAGTCTCGATGGGCCGAGACGGGGAGGGCTTCGAGGCCGACTGGCTCGGCCGTGCAACCCTGCTGGACCGCTCCACAGGCCGTGTCTTTTCGCGCCGTTGCGATGCGGAGCTGGGCGATGTCCGCTGCGGCGTGGACCTGTCCGCGCATCCCGACGGTACGGTTTGCCCGCGCACGCTCGACGCCTGCAAGTCGCGCTTCGCCAACGCCGTCAACTTCCGCGGCTTCCCATATCTGCTTGGTGATGATGCGCTCCAGGCGGGCGTCCATCTGACTCCCAACCGCAACGGAGGCTCGCGCTATGCGTAAGGATATCGTGCGTGCGGCCCAGGATTGGCTCGACACGCCCTATCGGCACCAAGCCTCGGTCAAGGGAGTCGGCTGTGACTGCCTTGGCCTTGTGCGCGGAATTTGGCGCGAGCTGATGGGCGCAGAACCGGAAGCAATTCCGGAATACACACCAAACTGGGCGGAGGAGCGCGGCGAGGAAACGCTACTCCATGCCGCTCGCCGTTGGCTGACGGAGGTCACGATTCCCGAGCCGGGCGACGTGCTGCTCTTCCGGTTGAAGCCCGGCAGCCCGTGCAAACATGTTGGCGTGCTCTCGGGGCCCGACACCATCATCCACGCCTATTGGGGCCGCGCCGTGGTCGAGAGCTGGCTGGCGCCGTTCTGGTCGCGCCGGATCGCCCACGTCTTCCGCTTTCCCGACACCCCCGAAGGAGTGACCGCATGACCACGCTCGCCGTATCCGGTATTCAAGCCGTCGCCAGCGGCGGTGTTCGCGCGCTGACGTCGCTCGCCGTCTCCACCGCCACCAGCGCCATCACCCGCGCCTTCGACAACCGCGTCTTCGAAGGGCCACGGCTGGAGAGCTTCAAATTGCAGACCAGTCGCGACGGTGCGCCCATGCCGCGCATCTTCGGTCGCGTCCGTCTCGCCGGGCAGGTCATCTGGGCCAGCCAGGTGAGGGAGACCGTGTCGGAGGAGAGCGTGGGAGGAAAAGGCGGCGGACCCGTGCAGCGCAACTATTCCTACTCCATAAGCTTCGCCGTCGGGCTCTGCGAAGGCGAGATCCTCGGCGTCGACCGTATCTGGGCCAATGGCAAGGTGCTCCGCCGCTCCGGCCTGACGATCCGGGTGCACACGGGTGCTGAGACGCAAGGCCCGGACCCCGTCATCGCGGCGACCGAGCCCGGCGATGTGCCCGCCTTTCGTGGCACGGCTTATGTCGTCTTCGAGGACTTCCCGCTGGACGGCTATGGCGGTCGCCTTCCGTCTATCAATGCCGAGGTCGTGCGCGCCGTGCGGCGCGGCGGACGGCTGGAGAGCCTCGTGCGATCGGTCAATCTACTGCCGGGCACGGGCGAATTCGCTCTGTCGCCGACCGTGGTGGAGGAGCTGCCCAGCGTCGGCGTCAGCATCCCGTCAAATATGAACAGTTTTTCTGGAGAAGCGGACCTGATTACCTCTCTCGATCAACTGCAATCCGAGCTACGGAATTGCCGCCATGTCAGCATCATCTCGGCGTGGTTCGGCACGTCACTCGACGCGGGCGCCTGCGCGGTGAGACCGGGCGTGGAGAAGCGAAAGCGCATTCTGCCTGATGTGCGTTGGAGCGTGGCGGGGAAGGACCGTAGCACGGCCTATATCGTCAGCACGGATGAGCAGGGCCGCCCGAACTACGGCGGGACGCCGGACGATGCCTCGCTGATCGCGTGTATCCGCGAATTAAAACAGCGCGGGTTTGCGGTGACGCTCTATCCGTTCCTTCTGATGGATATGCCGGGCTTCCCGTGGCGTGGGCGCATCAGGGCGAATAGCGCCGCCGACGTGAGCGCCTTTTTCGGGACCGATCATGATGACCGCTTCCGCCACCATATCCTGCATCACGCGCGCATCGCGCAGCAGGCCGGAGGCGTCGATGCCATCATTATCGGATCAGAACTCAAGGCGCTAATGGCGACGCGCATTGAGGAGAGCTTCCCAGCCGTGGCGGCCATGCGAGCGCTCGCCGGCAGTGTGCGGGCCGTCGTCGGCAGCAACACCAAGATCACCTATGCCGCAGACTGGTCCGACTATTTCGGCGTCCAGGACGGGGGCGATGTGCGCTATCATCTCGATCCGCTCTGGGCTGATGACGATATCGATGCCGTTGGGATCGACGCCTATTTCCCGCTCTCCGACTGGCGCGACGGGAACGACCACACCGATGCCGCCCCCGGTCGCCGCGCGCATGATCTCGATTATCTGCGTGGCAATGTCGAAGGCGGGGAGGGCTATGACTGGTACTACGCCAACGGGGCCGACCGCGACGCACAGACCCGCACGCCTATCCATGAACCGGTCTATCGCTACAAGGATCTGCGCCACTGGTGGAGCCAGCCACATGTCGAGCGTCGCGGTGGGCTACCTGCGGGACAGAGCGCATGGGTCCCGCGCAGCAAGCCGATTTGGCTGCTGGAGGTCGGCTGCCCCGCCGTCGACAAGGGCGCAAACCAGCCCAATGTCTTCTTCGACGCCAAGTCCGTCGACAGCGCGCGGCCCTATTATAGCGACGGCGCGCGGGACGATCTCATACAGCGGCGCTATATCGAGGCCTTCCTCGGCTACTATGCAGACAATAACGAGCCTGGCTTCGTCGATCTCGACCGCGCCAGCATCTGGGCGTGGGATGCGCGCCCCTATCCGGCCTTTCCGGCGCGCGATGATGTCTGGAGCGACGGTGGCAATTGGGCGCGCGGGCACTGGCTGAACGGCCGCACCGGGCTAATGCCGGTGGCGGATGTGGTGGAGGAGTTGGCGGAGGCCTCAGGCCTGCACGATATCGACGTGTCTGGCGTTTCGGGCGTCATTCCGGGCTTTATCATCGACCGCCCCATGAGCGCCCGCGCCGCGCTGGGGCCGCTCCTAAGCCTATATGCCATCGAGATTGCGGAGCGTGGCGGGGACGTCGTCTTCAGCATGGGTGGCGGCGACGCACTAAAGCTCTCGCCCGACGACGTGCTCAAAGGTCCGGTCAAGCGCACCCGCGTCGATGCGGAGCGACGCGTGCGCGATGTCCGGGTGACCTATATCGATGCCGCGCGGGACTATCAGACGGCGACGGCAAGCGCGCGCAACCTCAGCGCGGAGACGGTTGCGGTTGCTGATGTATCCGTGCCCGCTGTACTGGACGAGGGCTTTGCCCGCCATGTCGCGCGGCGTGATCTCGACACGCTGGAAGCGGGCGGCGAAACGCTCTCCTTGGCTCTGCCACTGACGACGGGTCTGCGTCTGCAGACGGGCGACCGCATCGACTATGACGGCGCGCTCTGGGTCGTGAATGAGCTGACGACGGGCGTCACTGTCGACGTAACGGCGCGCCGCGACGTGGGGCCGAGCGTGGCGTGGGTGTCCGGTGCAACGCCGGACGTGCCGCCTGCTCCGGCCTATGCGGGCGCGCCGCAGCTGCTCGCATTTGATCTGCCGGGTCGGCAGGGCGTCAGCGTAGGCGCGCTACTCCGGCCGTTTTCACCGGTAGTGCTCTCCGGTCCGAGCGGCGAGGTAGCAGAGCTTTCGGTGCCGCTACGTATCGGTGCAACACTGTCCGAACTTCCCGCGCGCTCGGCAGCGCTGACCGATTTCGGCACGACACTCGAAATCATGATGGAGAGCATAAGCCTGTCGTCACAAACGGAGCCGAGCCTGCCTTTCGCTGTTGAGACTCCTGCTGGCTGGGAGGTCATCGCGGCGCGCAAGGCGGTCTTGACCGGAAAAGACCGCTACGCCCTGTCGGAGCTTCACCGCGGTCTGGACGGCAGCGATGACATGATCGCCGATGTGCCGCCGGGCGCACGGATCGTCTGGCTGGGCGCGGGGTTGGACACGTTGGATATCTCGCAGGACTGGATCGGGCAGAGCGTCACCATCGACGGTGCCTCGTCGGAGCGAGATGCGCGTCCGGCGGAGCTCGTCTGGCAGGACCGCGCGCGGATCCCGCTCTCGCCCGTTCATCCGCATTGGGACGGGACGACGGTGTCCTGGATCGGGCGCGATAGGTCCTTCGAGGCATGGGACGTCGACAGCGCGCATCTGCGTTTCCGCGTCAGGCTGGAGCGGGGCGCGCAGACGGAGGTCATCGATACATCGGAAAACGAATTGGTCACCACGCCGTTCGACCGCGCAACGATCTCACAAATCGGTCCTCTGGGCCGCGAAAGTCTGGGCCGCGCCGTGTTGAACTTGCCGCCGGGGTGACTAGATAAGTCCCGCAATGGCAAAGAAAAATCCATATGACCTGCTGGGTGTGACCAAGTCCGCGACGGACAAGGAAATCCGCTCGGCCTATCGCAAGCTCGCCAAGAAGCTGCACCCCGATGTGAACCCGGACAACAAGGCGGCCGAGGAGCGCTTCAAGGAGGTGACGGCGGCCTATAATCTGCTGTCCAACGAAGAGCTGCGTAAGCAATACGACACGGGCGCGATCGACGCGCAGGGTCAGCAGCGCAATCCGTTTGCGGGCGGGTTCAATCGCGGCGGTCAGGGACCGGGCTATTCGACTGGCTTTGGCGGGTTCGAGGGCTTTGGCGGCCGGGCCGGCGGTCAGGACGAGATGGCAGATCTGTTCAGCTCGCTGTTTGGGATGAACATGGGCGGCCGGACGGGCGGCATGCGCGGCGGCATGAACCGACCGCCCATGCAACGCAAAGGCGCGGATGTGGAATATACCGTGAAGATGAAGCTGCCCGAAGCTCTGAAAGGCGGCGAACGCTTGCTGCCCGGTGGTACCAAGGTCCGTATTCCGGCTGGCGTGAAAGACGGCCAGACCTTGCGCGTGAAGGGAAAAGGAAAGTCCGGCGTCAATGGCGGCCCGGCGGGCGATGCACGCGTGAAAGTGACGGTCTCGGATCATCCGAACCTGACGCGTGACGGCAAGGATTTGCGCCTGAAACTGCCGATCAGTCTGCGCGAGGCACTGGAGGGCGCGACAGTGCGCCTATCCATGCCGCGCGGAACCGTGGGGCTGAAGATCGCTCCGGGGTCGAATACGGGCAAGAAAATGCGCCTGAAGGGCAAGGGCGTGACGGAAAAGGGTAATCTGATTGTCGAGCTCGTCGTGACGCTCACGGACGCCGAACTCGCTCATGCCGAGCAGATTGCAGGCGCTTTGCCTGCTGAGGACGCCGACTCTCTGCGTAACGGACTGATATAGTGGCCCAAAAGCATGGTGAGCGGGGCATTCAGACGGCGTTCAGAGCTTTTTTTGTAGTGCCTTTCGAATGAAACGACTCGTCGTCATATCCGCCATGCTGCTCAGCGCTTTCGCTGCGCCAGCTGCTGCTTCGTCGCCTGTCGACGTGCCGGAGTTTCGCCGCGCGCCGGTGACAGCGCAGCTCTATGTCCGTGAAGCCCGTCGCGCGATCAGCCCGTCGGAAGCCAAACGCATCGCTCTGCGCAGTGTTCGCGGTGCGCGCGAGGCCGTCGATATCCGCCGCAAGGGCGATTTCTATGTCGTGCGCGTCATTCTGAGCAATGGCCAAGTGCGCGATATCAAGGTTGACGCCAATAGCGGCCGCGTCCGATAGCGCACTGCCGCTATTGGAGTTCCTCATGCGTATTCTCGTCGTCGAAGATGATCCGGACCTGTCCCGTCAGCTCAAGCAAGTGCTGAAGGAACAGGGCTACGCCGTCGATGTCGCCAGTGACGGCGTCGAGGGACATTTCTTGGGCGACACAGAGCCCTATGACGGGGTGATCCTCGATCTCGGCCTGCCGCAGATCGACGGTGTGTCCATATTGCAGAAATGGCGTGCGGATGACCGCAAGATGCCGGTGCTGATCCTGACGGCGCGCGACCAATGGTCTGAAAAAGTCGCCGGCTTTGATGCGGGCGCGGATGACTATCTGACCAAGCCGTTCCACACGGAAGAGCTGCTGGCGCGGCTACGCGCGCTGCTGCGCCGGGCGGCGGGGCACACGACCGATGTCATCGAGCTGGGCGACCTCGTCGTCGACAATCGCGCCGCACGGGCTTTTGTGAACGGCATGGGAATCAAGCTGACCAGCCACGAGTTTCGCCTGCTCGCCTATATGGCGACACACAAAGGCCGGGTCATATCGCGCACGGAAATGGTCGAGCACATCTACGACCAGGACTTCGACCGCGACAGCAATACGATCGAGGTTTTCATCGGGCGTCTGCGCAAGAAGATCGGAACGGACCGGATCGAGACCGTGCGCGGGCTTGGCTACCGCCTGGTGGACCCCGACGCACCGAACGCGGCGTAAGGCCGCCTCTTGCCGGAGACGGCGGCACCCAACCCATCTCTCGTCACGCGGCTGGTCCGCGCGGCCGCGCTATGGATGGTGCCGGCGTTAATCTTCGCCGCTCTGCTGCTGACATGGCTATATCGTGGCACGATCTATTCCAGCTTTGACGATCCGCTGGAGCAGGCGGTAACCGATCTGATCGCGACCGTCGATGTGACGGATGACGGCACACTCGACCTTACGCGTGAACCGCTCGACCCACGCTATCAGCGCGCATTGTCGGGGCGGTACTGGATGATTGCGCGTGTGAGGGATGATGGGCGTCTCGCACCGCTGCTGGCCTCTCGCTCGCTCTACGGCAGTGCGCTGATACTCAGCCCGCGTAGCGCTGCAGGCTTGCAAAGTTCGCCGGGCGAAGCGCTACGCATCGGGAGTGTCGGTCCGGATAATGAGCCTCTCCGCGTCGTGGCGCGCAGCGTCACATTGCCGGATATGGACACGCCCGTCGTCGCTCTGGCCGCGGCTGATCGAAGGCCCGCAACGCGTGCCATTCAGCAATTCGCCGTCGTGGCGACGGTCGTGCTTGTGCTGCTGAGCCTCGGTCTGTTGGCCGCGATTTTTGCGCAGGTCCGATTGGGCCTGCGACCGCTTTTTGCGCTGACAGACCGTGTGGCGGATGTGCGCGAAGGGCGGGCCGTCACGGTCGATGGCCGCTATCCGGCCGAAATCTCCGGGCTGGCAGATGAGCTCAATTCGCTTATCGTTCACAACCGCAATGTGGTCGAGCGCGCGCAGACCCATGTCGGCAATCTCGCGCACGGTCTAAAAACGCCGATCGCCGTATTGCGCAACGAGGCGGGCAGCAGCGCCGTGATCGATGCTGACATTGTCGCGCGGCAGACCAACGCCATGAGCGAACAGGTCGACCACCACCTTCGCCGCGCTCGGGCTGCTGCGCGCGGACAGGCGATCGGACTGACTTGCGATGTGGATGACGTCATCGGTGCGCTGGCTCGCACGCTGCCGCGCATCCACCGCGACAAAGACCTTATCATCGACGTGGACGGCGAGGCCGGGCTGAAGTTTCGCGGCGACAAACGCGATCTCGATGACATGGTCGGCAACCTCATGGACAATGCCGCGAAGTGGACGCGCGGGCTAATCGAAGTCCTGCGCGAGCCCATCGGCGAAAAGTTGCGCGTGGTCATCGAAGACAACGGCTCCGGCATTGATGACGCCAAGTTCGAGACCGCCCTGAAGCGCGGCGCGCGGCTGGACGAAGCCACGCCGGGCTCCGGTTTGGGGCTATCCATCGTCGTCGATCTGGCTGAGGCGTATGGCGGCGATCTACAGCTTTCGCGGAGCCCTCTGGGTGGTCTGAGGGCCGAGCTTACGCTACCGCGCGCCGGATGAATGACAGACCCATAGCGCTGGAAGACCGCAACCGTGACGGCGCAAAGCTGTTCTCGCCCTCTGCGGGTCGCAACAAGGCTGTTATTGCCGAAGCGTTGTCGGAGCTCTTGCCGGATGCGGCGCGGGTGCTCGAGCTGGGTTCCGGTACAGGAGAGCACGGCGCGGCGCTGGGTGAGCTGCGCCAGGATATCCAATGGCAATATTCGGACCCAGACGCGGCGTCTCGGGCGTCACAAGCGGCTTGGGCGAGGGAAGGGTGGCCTCCGCCGCTCGACGTTGATTTGCGTGTCGCCCAGTGGTGGGACGGGATGGAGCCATTCGATGCAATCTTTTCCGCCAACATGATCCACATTTCGCCGATCGAAGCGCTGATGGGTTTGGTGAAAGGGGCGGAGGTGCTCACGAATACGGTCATCCTCTACGGCCCGTTTCTCTTCGGCGACGACAGCGCGCCCTCCAATCTGGCCTTTGATCTGAGCCTGCGCCGCCGCGATCCGCGCTGGGGTGTGCGTCAGTTGGAAGATGTTAAGCATATCTTCGGAAGCGCGGGCTTTAATGCGGGTGAAACCCGGTCGATGCCCCGCAATAATTATCTTGTGAGGTTCATTCGGTCGTAGACCCGAGAGGCCCGCCATGCGTCACGCGCAGACCGCACTCATCGCCGCGACATTGCTAAGCCTGCCCGTCCTCGCCCAAGCGCAGGTCATCCCGGCGATCGAGCTGCCGAAGACCGCCGCTCCGAGCTCCGACTACACACCGCTGCGAGACGGCGCGGTGACGCCCCTCGCAACGATGCCGAACGCTACGATGCCCGCGCCGATGCCCGCAACCCTGCCGGTTCCCGACGGGGCGCAGATCATTGCGCCGCAGTCACAGCCGCACCTACTGACCGCGCCGCCGGCCAATCTGATGGACGCGCCGATAACCTCGCTGCCGTCTATTGCCGATCTGGTGGCCGACGTCAGCCGCTCGACTGTGAACATCATCGTGACGACCGAAACCGGCGAAACGCTGTCCGAAGGCCAAGGCTCCGGCTTCGTCATTAGCGAAGCGCGCGAAGTGGTCACCAATTACCACGTCATTGACGGTGGCTCGATGATCGAGATCGAGTTCAATGACGGTCGCCGCTACCCGGCCGAGATCATCGGTACAGACGAGGAAACCGACCTCGCCCTGCTGACTTTCGCGACGCATGAGGCAATTCCCCACGTCAGCTTCAAGCGCAAAGCCGACTCGCGCATTGGCGATTGGGTCGTGGCCATCGGCAACCCCTTCGGCATTGGGCAGAGTACGTCGCTGGGCGTCATCTCTGCGCTGGGCCGCAAACGCGTCGATAGCGGGTCCTATGTCGATTACATCCAGACGGACGCGACCATCAATCGAGGCAATTCCGGTGGACCGCTGTTCAATTTACAGGGCGAAGTCGTGGGCGTGAATTCCGCCATTTACTCACCCACCGGCGCGAGCGTGGGCATCGCCTTCGTCATCCCGCATGAGACAGCGGAATCGGTGGTGGAATCCATTCGCGAGTTTGGCCGTGTTCGCCGCGGCTATTTCGGTGCCGCCCTGCGCGATGCCGTGTTCGAGATCAATGGCCGTCCCGGCGTGTTCAAATCGGGCGCTATCATCAATGGGCTCGTCCCTGGCGGACCGGCGCAAAGCTATGGTCTGGAGATTGACGACATCATCCTGAAGATCAACGACACGGCCGTGCGCAACGCCGTCGAGGCCACGCGCGTCATCGGGGCGATGAAGCCCGGCGAGGTCGCGACCTTCATCTACGAACGCGCCGAGAAGAACTACAAGCTGGATGTGTCCATCGGCGAACGTCCCGAAAAAGCCGACGTCGACCGCGCGTCCGCCGAAAGCCAAGGCCTGCCGCCGCCTCCGCCCAAGCCGAGTCCGCATGCGCGTGTGGACCTTTCCACCGGACTGCATGTGCTCGACATCTCCGCCGAGTTCCGCTCCGCTATCGGCATGCCGAGCAGCGAGGCCGGGATCTATGTGGAGAGCGTGGAGCCCGGGTCACAGGCAGAAGCCGCCGGGTTCAGTACGGGCATGGTGCTAATCGACGCGGATGGACAGCCCATCGCCGAAGTTGATGCCTGGAAGTCGATCGTGCTCAACGCCAAGCTCGCCAAGCAGGACGGGCTGATCGTCAACGTCCGCCGTAAGGACGGCTCGATGACTTATATGGTGCTGCCGCTCTAAGGCTCGGACGGAAGGATCCGTCCTGCTCTTTGCGTAGAAGTTGGCAATAGCCTTGACCCTGTCCTTTCATCCACACTCCCGCTGACTGCCAAATTCAACCTTACGGAATGGTTCGTTGCACTTCGCACGACGCTCCCTAACTACATGGACAACACATTAACGGAGATCTCCCATGAGAATCCTTGTTGTCGAAGACGATGAAGTCGCGGCGGAATACGTCAAAAAAGGCCTTTCAGAGGCCGGGCATGTGGTCGATCTGGCCGCGGACGGAGAGACCGCGCTCGAAATGGCGCAGGGCGCGGATTACGACGCACTGATCCTTGACCGGATGCTGCCCAAGAAGGACGGGCTCGAAGTGCTGTCCGATCTGCGCGAGGACGGCAATGCCACACCCGTGCTGATCCTGTCGGCGCTGGGCGAAGTCGATCACAAGGTCGAAGGCCTGCGCGCGGGCGGCGATGACTATCTCGCCAAGCCCTATAGCTTCACCGAGCTCCTCGCCCGGGTCGAAGCTATCGGCCGTCGCTCCGATCCCACCGCCGCTGTCACCAAGCTCAAGGTCGGTGATCTGGAGATGGATTTGCTCGCCCGCACCGTAAAGCGCGCGGGTCAGAAAGTCCTGCTACAGCCACGCGAATTCCGTCTGCTGGAATGCCTGATGCGCAATGCGGGCCGCGTCGTGACGCGCACCATGCTGCTGGAAAAAGTGTGGGACTATCACTTCGACCCCCAGACCAATGTCATCGATGTTCACATCTCTCGCCTGCGCGGCAAGATCGACAAGGAATTCGAAACGCCGCTGCTGCATACAGTCCGCGGTGCCGGCTACCGGTTGCAGCCCGCCTAGCGAGCGGTTACGGACCCAGCTCCGATGAGAGATGACGTCCAACCTCTGGGCGATCTAGCGGAAACGCTGGGTCGCCTTTTACGTAATACGGTCTTCCGACTGTCGTTGATCGGCGCACTGCTGTTCGGCCTGTCGCTGCTGGTCGCCCAGCTGCTCGTCTATCGTGAAATCGTCCTGTCCGAGCAGACCCTTATCGAGCGCCGGCTCGCGGATGAGCTGCAGAACACCATGTTGGTCTTTGGCAGCGGTGGAGAGACGGCTCTCGGCGAAGCGCGCCGCGGCGGTATATTGCCGCCGAAAGGCGCGCCGCTGACGCCGGAACAGCAAGTGTTGCTGGAAACAATCTATGACCAGGGTGCGAAGACCGCGACCTCTCGCTTCATCACATTGCGAGACTTCGCGCCGGACAATGCCTACTCGCTCTTCGTGTTCAAGGGCGTGGTGGATGGGCGACTGGCGTCGGAAGAGATCGACCGCACCGGGCTGACCCCGGACTCCATCTGGGCGTTTGACGGCGATGGCGTGGTCAAACGCCAGATCGTCACGAGCCGCGTCAATCCGGAAACCAATGAAGGCGAAGATCGCCGCATTCTGGCGCTGGGCAAGAACATCATCCTGAAGGGCGAGCGGGAAGGTACGATCTTCGTCGGCCGCGATGTCGAGAACATCATGCGCACGGGCGAGCGCATGCGCGCGGCCATGACGACCTCGTCGCTGATTGCTGTCTTCCTCGGCGTGCTGTCCTCCATTTATGTCGCACGGCGTTTTGCGCGCCGCGTCGACGCGCTCAATCAGCTGGCCAATGATGTGCAGGAGGGCAATCTCGATCGTCGCGCGCCACGCAATTATTCCGAGGACGAGATGGACCGTCTGGCCGAGCATTTGAACGGTATGCTCGACCACATCGACCGGCTCATGCAGGCTATGCGCTACGCAGGCGATTCCGTGGCGCATGATCTGCGCACGCCGCTGACCCGACTGCGCACGCGGCTGGAGTCGGCTGCGGTTGAAGCCGGGGATAGCGCGGAAGCCGAGGTGCTCTATGCGGCAGCCGGCGACGCTCAGGAGCTGCTGGGCACGTTTGACTCGGTGCTCCGCATTGCCCGGCTGGAGGCGGGTGAGCGTCGGGAGCTGCTCAAGCCGCTCAATCCCAAGCCCATTCTCGACGATCTTGCCGAGCTCTATGAGCCCGCCTGCGAGGATGTCGGCCTGACCTTTACCCACGACATTCCGGACGGGTTGACGATCATGGCCGACCGGGGGCTGCTGTCGCAAGCGGTGTCGAACCTAGTCGAGAACGCCATCAAATATGCGGGTGGGGGCGGCGGCACGCGTATTCATCTGGCGGCATCCAAGAGCCCGCGTGGCCGGGTGCGGATCAGCGTGGCTGATGACGGCCCCGGTATCCCGAAATTCGAACGCGAGCGGGTCAAGGAGCGTTTCGTGCGTCTGGACAAGAGCCGGACACTGCCGGGCTCAGGACTGGGCTTGGCGCTAGTCGAAGCCGTGGCGGAGCTGCACCAGGCGGAGTTCAACATGGACGACGGATTGGGCGGCCAGGCCGTTGAGCAGGGCGACGATCACGAGGGGCGTCCCGGCCTTCTCAGCGAGCTGGTCTTTCCGAGAGTGAAAGCCCAGCGCCGGATCGATCCCGCGTAAGCGAGCCAAGCTAAACTCGGCGACAAGACCAAGACTTGATGCGAAGAGCCTAAGCCGCCTGTCCTGGCATGGGCGGAATGCCCGTCGGGTTCGACGCTGGCGCGGCAGCGGCCACGGGTTGTGACGTCGGGGCGGGCTGCGGTGGCGAGTCGTTCTTCGGCGCTGACACGGGGCGCGCGACTGCCGCATCGCCTTTGTCCAGCACTTCGGCAATGTCCTGCGCCAGACGCGAGAACTCCGTGTCGACACTGCTCGAACGGGTTTCTTCGGCACGCTGCACCGGGCGGTTTGGCAGGGTGAAGGTGACGGTGGTGCCTTGGCCGAGTGTGGAGGATATAGCGAAGTTACCGCCATGCAATTCGATCAGTGATTTGGACAGAGCCAGACCCAGACCTGTGCCCTCGTGCTGGCGCGCATGCTGGCTGTCGACCTGTTCAAACGGTTGGGCCAAGCGCGCAATGTCGTCCTGCGATATGCCAATGCCCGTATCTGTGACACGCAAAATCAGCCCGGCGGAGTTGGGCTCGACGGATATGGTGACGCTGCCGCCCTCGGGCGTGAACTTGATGGCGTTGGTCGCGAGGTTCAGCAGAACCTGTTTGATCGCACGCGGATCGGCTTCGATATCCTGCGCGGCGACCGGCTCGTAGACCAGCGACAGGCGATTGTCCTCGGCGCGGCCGCGCACGATGCGAATGACTTGCTCGATAATGTCGGAGATCGTCAGCGTCTCCACATTCAGCGTCATCTTACCGGCCTCGATCTTGGACATGTCGAGAATGTCGTTGATCAGCGACAGCAAGTGCTGACCGGAGAAGAGGATATCGGAGACATATTCCTTGTAACGCGGATCGCCCAACGGACCGAACATTTCCTTTTTCATGATATCGGAGAAGCCGTTGATCGCGTTGAGCGGTGTACGCAGCTCATGGGACATATTGGCGAGGAATTCGGATTTGGACTGGTTCGCTTCTTCGGCGCGGATTTTTTCCTGCTGATAGCTCTCCGCCAGTTCGACAATGCGCGACTGCGACGCGCGGAGAACGCCAATCGTATCTTCCAAGCGGTCGCGATTGGATTCCAGTTCCGCTTCTCGCTGGCGGATCGCGGTCACTTCGGTGCCGATCGACACGCGCCCGCCCTCTGCCGTATGGGTCTCCAGATAGCGGATCCAGCGACCGTCCTTGAGCAGGATCTCCATCCCTGTGCCGTCGGACAGCTCATGCACGGAGTCTTCCATCTGCGCGGCGTAGTGCTTGACCACGCGCCACTCCATGCCGGGCTGGAGGTTGCCGGGCTCGAACCCGAAGAAGTCCTCGAATTTTCGGTTCCACAGGACCAGTCGGTCGAGCTGATCCCAGATCACGAAGCTGTCGTTCATGCCGGCCAGCGCGTCGAACAGCCGGGCTTCAGCGGCTTGTAGCCGGGCCTGTGTGCCGCGCATTTCGGTCACGTCGATCGCCATGCCGATGATGACCTTGGCCTGGTCGGACCCGCGAACGCTAGGTCGACCGCGGCACTGGATGGATAGCGGCAACTGCGCGAGACGCAGGTCGAGATCGAAGGCGCCGGACACATGAGCGCGGCGAATGGCATTGTAGAGCCGATCGCGATCGGTGGCTTCGAAAAGGCCCAGATATTGTGGCAGGGAGATGGTCGTATCGGCTTCCGCAATGCCGAATAGCCGTGCGAGCGAGGAGGACAGGAAAGCCTTGTTGTGGGTCAGGTCGATTTCCCAAACGCCGCCGCCTGAGCCTTCGATCGCGGCCTCGTAACGCTGGCTGGAGATCTCGTCGCGCGCGAGGCTTTCGCGCACGGTATCGAGCTGTGCGAGAAGCTGGCGCATCAGTACCCAGATCAACCAGGCGAGACCCAGGAACATCAAGCCGAACAGCGTCACATTCTGACGCAGATAGCCGGGCAGAGTGCGTGGCTTGCGGTCGACCAGCACCATGGAGCCGCCCGCATTGGGAATGGGCGCAATGCCAACCCATGCGTTCTCCCCTGCGATTGTGCTCGCGGTCAGCTCGGGCGTTGTCGAGCGCGCGGCGGCCGCCAGGCGGTCCGGCCCGACTTCGTAATATCCCACCGTGCCGACGCGACCCACGGCGTCGGGGCCGTCGATGACGCGGCCATTGGCCATAACCAGCGCGCGGTCACCGTCCATGTCGCCCACGAGCGAGCCGGGCTGCAGGGCGGAGAGCAGGATTAGCCCCTGGCTGCGCATGGCGATGACGGGTGTCGTGCGGCCCGTTTGTGGATTGGACAGGGACTGCACGGAGATGCGGCCGTCGCCGATACTCGGCACGCCGAGCGGTTTCAGGCCCGCGCCAGCGCCGGGTGTCTCCGCCAGCAATTGTCCATCGGTGGATAGCACGACGGCGCCGGTGACGAGGTCCGAGCGCTTTGCGAAATCGATAATGGTCGCCGGCTCGCGAGAGAAGGACAGCGCCATCGACATTTGCGTCGTCTGCGTGTCCAGCGTACGTCCGACGGTCCGGGCTCCCGACGAGACTTCGGAAGAAAAGGCCTGCGTCGCCGTCTCCCGGTATTGGGAGCGGTCATAGATAGACTTGACCACGAAGAGCGCGAGAAACAGCGCAAGAAAAGCGAGCGAGGCAATCAGCAGATTGCGAAATGAGGTCGCGCCGCCCAGGCGGTCGGAAAAGCGGTCCAGGGCGGAGCCGCCGCGCGGCGGCAGGACGGGTGCGCTGGCGACGGCTGCAACGGGGCGGACAGGCGGCTGTTGTGCGGGTTGGCCGGGACGGCGCATCATGGGCTGCGGCGAGGCTGGCACTGGACGGCGCGCGGCGGCGGCGTGTGCTGGCGCTTGGACTTGCGGCGCGTATGCCATGGGCGCGTGCCGGGCTTGTGGCTGACCTTGCGGTGGCAGTTGGCGCTGAGCGCGGGCAGGAGCCCGCGCGGCGTTTGGGTAAGGCGGCGGTGTAATCTGCTGTCCTGGTTGCACCCCGGCCTCCCCTCCGAATCACCTGTTAACGGTTAACGGTGAGCGTGGGGGGTGTCGAACCAAAACAAGGTTAACGCGGCGGTAATAACTGAGAAAATGCGCAGGAATTCGAGTGTTTCGCGGCCAATGCGCTCAGCTGATGCGTTCTTCAGGCTCCGGCTTGCCGAGGGCGTAACCTTGTGCTGCATCAAAGCCGAGCTCCCGCACGAATTCGAGCAGCTCCAGCGACTCCACGCCCTCAGCGATAAAGCGCACGTCCAGCGGTTCACGTAAGGTGAGAAGCGCGTTCAAAATGGCGCGGTCCCGCGCATTGTTGAAGGCGGCCGCGACGAAGCCCCCGTCGATCTTCAACCAATTGGCCGACAGCGCGCGCAAATAGCGGATCGATGCTGCGCCCGCGCCGACATCGTCCAGACAAACCGGGTGGCCGCGCGTTTTCAGCTCGGTAATCAGCACTTCGGCCAGGTCCAGCCGATCCATGTCCCAGCTCTCGGTCAGCTCGATGAGGAGCCGCGTCGGGGAGGCGGTCAGCGCAGTCAGACAGGCGAGAACGGAGGGCGTGAAATTCTCCCGGTCAACGCTCGCGCCCGACAGATTGATCGCAATGCCCGGCCCGTCGGGGTCGGCGTTGAGTACGAGGATCGCCTGTGCCAGCATGGAGAGGTCGAGATCGCGGATAACACCGGAAATCTCTGCCGGGCGGATGACACCTTCCGTCCCTTCGCCTTCGAACCGGACCAGCCATTCGTAATGATGGATGCGGTCATCGGACAGCCCGATGATGGGCTGGCGAAGCACGGTGTAGCGCTGCTCCGAGATGTGCTCTCGAAAGCCGGCGGCGGTGTGAACATCACGGCGCGGGTCCATGGACGAGGCCCTAGCAGAGAAGGGCTAAGGCGGAGTGAAGATTAGCCGCAGGCCCAGCCAAAGCCCAGCGCGTCCGTATGGTCGGGACATTGGGTGATATGGCCAGTCCCACCGCCAAAGTTAAATCCCGTCTCCCTATCATCGACCAGCTGCAGCACATAGCGCATGGTCGTGCCGCATTGCGGGCAGTCCGGTCGCTCCGGCCCCTGATACCAATTCGGCCAACCGGCGAATTTCTGGCCGTGAACATTGAACTCCCATGGGTTTTCCAACCCCTCGATCCGGTGGTCTTCACCATGCGGGTAGTCCGCTACCGGGCGTTCCCAAGTCACTTGCAGGGCTGGCAGCAGCTCCGCGCCCTCGGGCACCTCTCGCAACGCGCCGTCCCCGCGCAGCATGATTGCCCTGTTTTGCGGATCGGCTGCGTCCCAGCCGCCCATCCCGGCGCATTCCTGGCTTAGGCAGTAGAACAGCCGGATCAGCCCGCCGCCGAAGTCGGGCGCGTTCTCCGGCACGGCATCGAGGTCGCACTGCATGTGGAATGCCATCGCCGTCCCGCAGTCCGCGCAGACGGGCCAGTCCTCGCCAGCGCCCATATAGGGTTGGCCGCCGAAACGTGTTTCCCGCCCGGTTTCGACGCCCGGGCTCAACGACCACCGCCAGCAGGTCCTCTCATGCTCGGCCATCCGCGCTAGGACATCGGCGGTGGGCGGGGCAGGGGTGTCTTTGATCACGTTGGCCTTCGCGGGGCTCACGACAGCCTTCGCCGGGTCGGGCGCATCCGAACTGCGTCGGAGAAGGCGTCTGAGCCAGCTCACCGCCCTAGCCCAATGTCCGTTGCGCGATCTCCAGGACGTTCTTGCTGGGCTTGCCGGCGATGATGCGTTCCAGCTCGGTGCGGATCAGGGTCTGGCGCTCCGCATCCAGCCTGCGCCAGATCTCGAAAGCTCCGAGCAGGCGGGCGGCGACCGAGGGGTTGCGGCTGTCCATATCAATGACTTGATCGGCGAAAAAGCGGTAGCCGGAGCCGTCGAGGCGGTGGAACAGCTTGGCATTGCCCATGGCGAACCCGCCGACCAGCGCGCGCACGCGGTTCGGATTGTTGCGCTCATAGGACGGCGTCTCGGCCAGTCGCGTGATTGCGTGGATGCCGTCGGCATGGCCGCGCATCGCCTGGACCGAGAACCACTTGTCGAGCACGAGCGGCTGGTCTTCCCATTTGGCGAAGAAGGCCTCCATCGAGCTCTCGACCCGCTGCCCGCCGAGGCGCGACAGCGTCACCAGCGCGGAGAGCTCGTCCGTCATGTTCGTCGCCTCGTCGAGCTGAGTCGAGGCGAGGGCGGCGGCGAGCGGGTCAAATCGCGCGGCCAGCAGGGCGAGGCAGCGGTTCTTCAGCGCGCGGCGGCCAGCGGCCTCGGCGTCCGGGTTGAACGGGCCGCTGTCTTTCAGCGAACGGTAGAGGGTGACCAGATCGTCGCGCAAATGGTCGGCGACGGCGCGCGAGAGCCAGTTTCCGGCTTCGTGCACAGCGATGGGGTCGACCGGCGCGGCGGCCATGAGGACTTCCATGGATGTCGGCGGTGTGAGCACCAACGCCTTGAACGCATTGTCGAATTGATGGTCCGCGAGCGTGCGGCCGATCGCTTCGACATAACCCTTCAGCGCGCGGTCGGGCTCGGCGACCTCGCCCGCTTCCAGTGCTTTGGCGAAGTCGGCCAGCAGGCGACGGGCCAGCGTTTGTCCCGCTTCCCAACGGTTGAACGCATCCGGGTCATTGCCCATCAGCCGGATCAGATCTTCGGTCGATGCGTCGCTGTCGAGCTGCACCGGAGCGGAGAAGCCCTGCAGCACGGAGAGGGAATGTGGCTCATCAAAACGCGGATAGCTGACGGAGGTTTCCTCACCGTCGAGCACGGTCAGCTGCGGCTTCATCAGTGGGCCGCTATCGCCAATGGCCTGCCAGCGGATCGGCAGCGGAACGGGCTGCTTGACAGGCTGGCCCGGCGTGGCGGGTGTGCCTTGGCGGAAATGCACGACCTGGCTGATTTGCGGCGTTGTTGGGGTCTGGTCGCGACGGACCTGCAGGCGCGGCGTGCCGGCTTGCTCATACCAGCGCATGAAGTTGTGCATGCTCTCGCCGGACGCCTCCTCGAAACAGGCGAGGAACTGCTCGACCGTCGCGGCCGTGCCGTCGAGCCGCTCGAAATAGAGGTCGCATCCCGCGCGGAAGGTGTCCGCGCCAAGCCAGGTCTTCAGCATGCGGATCAGCTCCGCGCCCTTTTCATAGATCGTCGCCGTGTAGAAATTGTCGATCTTCAGATAGGACTTCGGACGCACCGGATGGGCGAGTGGGCCGTTGTCCTCGGCGAACTGCCGCGCGCGAAGGGCTCGCACATCCTTGATCCGCTGCACCGCCGCGCCGCGTTGATCGGCGGAAAACTCCTGGTCGCGAAAGACGGTGAAGCCTTCCTTCAGGCAGAGCTGGAACCAGTCGCGGCAGGTGATGCGATTGCCGGTCCAATTGTGAAAATACTCATGGGCGACGACGCTCTCGATGCGCTCGAAATTCATGTCTGTCGCGGTCGCGCCATCGGCCAGCAGCAAGGAGGCGTTGAAGATGTTCAGCCCCTTGTTCTCCATGGCGCCGAAGTTGAAATCGCGCACGGCGACGATCATGAAGCGGTCCAGATCATATTCGCGGCCAAAGGCTTCCTCGTCCCAGCGCATCGAACGCTTCAGCGCGTCCATGGCGTATTCGGCCTTGGGCGCATTGCCGGGATCGACGAAGATCTCCAGCGGGACGACCTTTCCGGACATGGTCGTGAAGCTGTCCTCTAGGAGGTCGAACTCGCCCGCGACCAGCGCGAAGAGATAGGCGGGCTTGGGGAAGGGGTCGTGCCAGGTGGCGTAATGGCGGCCCGGTGCGACGGCCGCGTCCACATCGCCCGCATCGATGCGGTTGCCGTTGGCGAGCAGCGTCGGAAAAGACGACTTGTCCGCGTCGATCAGCACGGTGAAGACGCTCATCACGTCCGGGCGGTCGGGGTAGTAGGTAATGCGGCGAAAGCCTTGCGCCTCGCACTGGGTGCAGAAGCGCCCCCCCGACACATAGAGCCCCATCAGTGTCGTGTTCTTGGACGGCGCGCAGGTGGTCTCGATCTGGAGCGTGAAGCTGTCCGGCGCGTTCTCGATGATCAGCGCATCCTGCGTCAGGCGATATTCGGAGCGCTTCAGCGCGCGCCCGTCCAGCGCGACAGACACCAGCTCGATCGCCTCGCCGTCCAGATGCAGCGCACCGGGCGCGCGGCGCGTAAATTTCAGTAGCGATCGGACGGTCGTCTTGTCCGGGTCGAGCCGGAAATCGAAGCGGCTCTCATGGAGCTCGAACGGGTAGGGCACGTAGTCCGACAACAGGGTCGGCGTGGGAGTGTCGGAGGAGAGAGGAGCAGCATCTTTCATGCCCGCGCTATGGGCCAGACACGCGGCCTAGTAAACTGCGGCGGGTAGCGGTTCTCCATTCCTCTCGAACCGTGAATTCGCCATCGATTGATTGATGTTTCAAATACAACTAGTTGAAAAAGATGAGTTTTTCGGAACGTATTACGATGTCAGCCCGTTGATACAGCAAGACGAGCACAAATAATGCTCTTCGCGATGACAATAGCGCCAACGCTTCCCGTTCTTGAAAACGACGTGAGTTGCAGCGCCGCGGATACATACGACGAAGGAGACTACCCTATGGCAAATCTGCCAAACACCAAAGTTCTGATGATCGCCGCCGATGGCTACCAGCAAGAAGAATTTTTCGAGCCGATGCAATATCTGCGCGACCAGGGCGCGGACGTTGACGTCGCCTCGATGAAGCGCGAGCCAATCAGCGCAGGCGAGGGCGGTAGCAAGAGCTACACGCCGGAACTGACATTCGCCGATGTGAGCGTGAACGATTACGACGCGCTCGTCATTCCCGGTGGTTTGAAGAACCCGGACACGCTGCGTGGCGACAAACATGCCGTGCAACTCGTCCGTGACTTCGCCGAGGCCGGCAAGACGATCGGCGCCATCTGCCACGGACCGTGGTTGCTCGCCGAAGCCGACGTCCTCGAAGGCCGAGAGCTGACCAGCTATCCGAGCATCCAGACCGACATGAAGAATGCCGGTGGACGTTGGACGGACAGCGAAGTCATCGCCGACCAAGGCATCGTGACGAGCCGTAAGCCCGCTGACATTCCGGCCTTCAACAAGAAGCTGGTCGAGGAGATCCGCGAAGGCAAACACAGCCGGACGTTCAAGCGCGAGCTCGAGATCGCCGCGTAAGACAACACACAGGTCACAGGTCCGGACTCGGGGGAGCGTCCGGAAACCAGGCCCGCCCTTTCGGGGAAGAGCCGTCCACGACGAAAGTCGGGGCGGCTTTTTTGTGCATTGGCGACGATGCGTTTGCGACCGGAGACAGTTTCGTTTCTCCTGCGAGCCTTTTCACTTTCGCGAGACCGCCTTCACGTGCGCCCGCACTTCCCCTACAGCCGCGCCATGACAGAACAGACTCTCTCCGACTGGACCCCGCCGAAAATCTGGACGTGGGACAAAGCCTCCGGCGGCAAATTCGCCAATATCAATAGGCCGATCTCCGGTCCCACCCACGACAAGGACCTGCCCGTCGGTGAACATCCGCTGCAGCTCTACAGCCTCGGCACGCCCAATGGCGTGAAGGTCACGATCATGCTCGAAGAGCTGTTGGCAGCCGGTCACACGGACGCGGAATATGACGCATGGCTGATCAACATTCAGGAGGGCGACCAATTCGGCTCGGGCTTTGTCGGGCTCAATCCGAATTCGAAAATCCCCGCTCTGCAGGACCGATCCGTCGAGCCGCATCAGCGCGTGTTCGAGAGTGCGTCTATCCTGGTCTATCTGGCCGAGAAATTCGGCATGTTCCTGCCCGGCGACCTCGCCACGCGCACCGAATGCTTCTCATGGCTGATGTGGCAGATGGGCAGCGCACCCTATCTCGGCGGCGGCTTCGGTCACTTCTACGCCTATGCGCCGTTCAAGATGGAGTATCCGATCAACCGTTTCGCCATGGAAGTGAAGCGCCAGATGGATGTGCTCGACAAGCGGTTGGAGCAATCGGAATTCCTCGCGGGACCTGAGCTGACGATCGCCGATTTCGCGACCTATCCGTGGTACGGCGCGATGGCGCGCGGGTTGCTCTATGACGCCAAGGAGTTCCTGCAGGTTGAGGACTACACCCATGTCCTGCGTTGGGCGAAGCAGTTGTCAGCGCGCGAAGCCGTCCGCCGCGGTACGCTGGTCAATCGCCCATGGGACGACAAGGGGCTGAAGGAACGCCACAGCGCGAGCGATTTCGAGAGCTAAGGCATGGCCTCGCCGCGATAGGCTTCGACGATGTCGTAGAATTGCCGCGCGGTCAGGGTCGCCTTGTTCGCGGACTCGATGATGCGTTCCGGCGTCTGCGTGCCGATGATCGGTACGACGACCGCGCCGTGGCCGCGCGCGAAGGCCAGCGCGATCTGCGTTGCGCTATAGCCTGTCTCGCGCCCGATCTTCGCAACACTCCGCTGCACGGGGCCGTCCTCGGTGAACAGCTTGCCGCCGCCCAGCGGGCTCCAGGCCAGCACAGTTGCGCCGATTTCCTGCGCGAGGTCGAGCGTGCCGTCCGTGATCGGGTCTTGGTGAAGGACTGAGAACTCCGGCTGCAGCGTCGCGATTGGCGCGCTCATATGCGCGGCCAGCGCGCGGGTCTGCGCAGGCGTGAAATTGGACACGCCGACCGCGCCGACCTTCTCGCTCGCGACCATGGCATCGAGGGTCTGGGCGAGGTCGCGCATGGGCGTCGTCAGATCCGGGCGGTGAATCTGGTAGAGATCGACTTGGTCCACGCCGAGCCGGTCCAGTGATGCGTCTAGCGCGCCCATGAGATAGTCGTGCGAGCTGTCATAGGGACGCGGCGGGATGATCCCGCCCTTGGTCGTCAGAACCATGCGCTCGCGCAAGGATGGGTCGGCCGCCAACACTTCGCCCAGCACCACTTCCGCGCCGCCGAAGCCGCGCGGCTCGCCAAAGCCGTAAATATCCGCCGTGTCGATCAGCGTAATACCCGCGTCCAGCGCGGTGCGGATCAGCCTGTCGGCCTCCTCCATACTGTTGCCGGCAAAGCGCCAGCAGCCATAGGCGAGTGTTCCAAAATTCATGTCTATCTCTCGAAATCGGCCGCGTCGGCAAAGGCGCGTTGAAAGGCCGGGCGCTGGCGCATCCGCCGCGCATAGTCGCGCATGGCCTTGCCGCCATTCAAACCATAGGCGCGCATCCAATTCACGTTCTGCGCGGTGATGCAGTCTGCAGCGGTGAACGCATCGCCGCAGATATAATCGTGCTTGGCCAGCCGCGCTTCCATCTGCGGGATCATCTCGCGCTCTAGCTTGTCGCGGTTGAAGCCTGCGATTGCGGGGCTGCGCACCGGCTTGGGAAACAGCGTCTCGTTCAACCGCACTTGCCAGAGGGACATGTCGACATGCGAGGCCTGGAACAGCACCTGGCTGGTGTAGTCGGCGCGAGCGCGCAGATCGGTCGCCGCGGGTGCGAGCTCGGCGTCCGGGAAGCTGTCGGCCAGCCACAGGATCATCGCGCCGCTTTCGATGACGGTCTGGTCCGATCCGTCATCGTAACGCACATCCAGCACGGGCACAGCGTGGTTGGGATTGCGCGCCAGATGTTCCGGCGACGCGCCGTCCCCGCGCATCATGTCCAGTGTCACCAACTCATAGCCGCAGCCGATCTCCTCGAGCAGAAATCGTACCCGGGCCGAGCGCGACAGCGGGTAGTGGTAGAGTGTGATGTGTTCGATCTTTGCCATGGCGCGCTCTTAGGATAGCCCGCCGTCATGGCCTATCTCTTTTCATACGGGACTTTGCGAGACCCCGCTGTCCAGCGCGAGACCTTTGGCGAAGAAGTGGCAGGAGAGGCGGACGCGCTGCCCGGTTATCGGTTAGCGCAGGTGGAGATCACCGATCCTAACGTGCTGGCTCTCTCCGGGGAGCGCTTTCATCCCGTTGCAATTCCGGGAGGTGCGCAGGACAGAGTAGAGGGAATGGTCTTCACGCTGACCGAAATGCAGCTCGCCCGCGCCGATGACTATGAGGTCGATGACTATGAGCGGGTATCCGTGCAGCTTGCGAGCGGTCGGACGGCCTGGATGTATGCGGCGCGGAAGTCGCGCTGTCGTTCCGACCTCTCGTGATCGTTCGAAGGCCAGGCCTCGGTGCCGCTAGAATCGACGCCCGCCCGCACGCACGCGCACGGCTTGGGGTGCTGGCGGGATGAGTGTCTCGAACGCGCCCTTGGCCTGCAGGAATGCGCCGACATTGCCGTAGGGGCTGTCGGGGTGGAAGAACTTGGCCTTCTTACGCCAAGCCGCGCGGATATCCGCTTCGCGCGCATTCATGGGGCAACCGAGGATCAGCAAGGCTTTCTGGCGTGTCACGGTGTCGTCGCTCCCTAGACGGTTACCCAAAACGGCTATCGTTGACGATCTGTGAGCGTATAGAGTCAACACCGTCCTAAGCGACGTGGTTAACATTGTCTTTTCGAGAGGCTTTATGTCTGCAATCCCCGCAAGCCCGTCGAATGATGACTACGCGCAGGAGCCGGAGCGCGACCTGTCATGGATCGACGCCGCCGACCCGGTCGCGCTGTTCGAGAGCTGGCTGGCGCGCGCCGGCGAGACGGAACCCAACGATCCGAATGCGCTGTCGCTGGCGACTGTGGATGCGGACGGGCAGCCGGATGTGCGCATCGTGCTGCTCAAGGGGCTGACCACTGAAGCCGGCTTCGATTTCTACACCAATTCGCGCTCGGCCAAGGGTCAGCAGCTGGGGGATAACCCGCGCGCGGCGATGTGCTTTCACTGGAAGTCGCAGCGCCGACAGGTGCGGGTGAGAGGACGCGTGGTCGAGGTTGGGGCGGAAACTTCGGATGCCTATTTCGCGAGCCGAGCGCGTGGCTCGCGTCTTTCCGCTTGGGCGTCGAAGCAATCGCGCCCGGCTGAGAGCCGTGCCGAGCTGTTGGATGCGGTGCGTCGGAACGAGGCGCGCTTTTCTGACAAGGACGTGCCGCGCCCGCCGCATTGGTATGGCTACCGCGTGATCGCCGACATGATCGAGTTCTGGCAGGACGGCGCTTTCCGCGTGCATGACCGAATCGTATTTGAGCGTGCCGGTGAGAGCTGGGAGAAGACTCGTCTTTATCCCTAAGGGGCGCTAGAGCGCGGCTCATGACCGACATTGCCTTAACTCCCGTTTCCCGCACGCGCTGGCAGGCCCTGCGCCGCTGGGTTCTGATCGGCGCGACCGTGATCGCCGTGCTGGCCGTGCTGAACTTTGTTTTCGCTGCGCTCGGGTCGAAACTCGGATTGTGGAGCTGGCAATTCGGGCTCGGCACGCTGACGACACAGATTGGACCGCTGCTGCTGGGTTTGAGCGTCGTCGCCGGTATCCTGGCGCTCCTGCTGGCGCTGCTGGTCAAGCCTCGCTCGGGGCTGGCGGTTGCGGCGTTGGCGCTGATTGTCGGCGTGGTCGGTATTGCGCGGCTCGGTGCCGTGCGGACCAAGGTCGCGAACCTGCCGTTCATCCACGACGTGACGACCGACACGCAGGACCCGCCCGTCTTCACCGACATCGTGCTGCGCGAACGCGCGGCCGTGCCGGGCGTCAACACGCTGGACTATGACGGCAAGACCGCACCCGCGCGCCGATCCAACGGCACCTCCAGTACGGCGCTAGTCAGCGCGCTGCAGACTCAGGCCTATCCCGAAATCCGCACGCTGGTGCTGAGCGAGCCGGTCGACGTCGTCTTCGGCCGCGCCGAGCAGGTCGCGCGTGACCTGGGCTGGGCGATCAAGAGCTCGGACGTCAAAGCAGGCACCATCGAGGCAACAGACACGACCTTCTGGTGGGGTTTCGAAGACGATGTCGCCATCCGCCTGCGTCCTGCCAAAGGCGGCGGCACCCGGGTCGACGCCCGTTCGGTGAGCCGTGTCGGCGGTAGCGACATGGGCGCGAATGCCGCCCGGCTTCAGGCCTTTCTCGACGCGATGAGCGAGTAGGGACCTTAGGCCGCCAGCCTGTAGCTCTGCCGCAACGAGTCCGGGCCGTCAGCCCCGTCCGGTCCGCACGCAATCACCCGCCCCGTCTTGCGCATATGTATTATGTGGCTCAGCACACTATGCGCCGCGGCCGGGTGCAGGCGCTTGTCGACATCCTTATAGAGGGTCGCAACAATCTCGCCGATAGTGTCCAGACCGCTCGCCAAAGCGCCCGCGATCTGGCGCTCCCGATTCATGCGGTGCTCGATATAGGCGGAGACGAAGGGCTCGACGTCCGAGATGGCCGGGCCATGCGTTGGCCGGATGATGTCGAAATCCTCCGCCAGAATGCGGCGCAAGCTTTCGAGATAATCGCCCATATCCCCGTCGGGTGGCGAGACCACCGACGTGCTCCAACCCATGATGTGATCGCCTGAGAAGAGGGTGTTCTCCTCGCGCAGGCCAAAGCAGAGATGGTTCGAGGTATGGCCTGGCGTATGGAACGTATCGATGGTCCAGTCCGGCCCTTCGAATATGGCGCCGTCCCGGATTTCCACATCCGGGCGAAACGATAGATCGTCGCCCGCCTCGAGCCGGACCTCTCCGCCTTGTGGGGGCTCCGGCTGCAAGCCGTAGCCATAGACTTTGCAGCCGTGCTTCGCGGCCAAAGGCGCGGCGAGCGGGCTGTGATCGACATGATGGTGGGTCACGAGCACGTGGCTGACGGAGCGACCGTCCAGTGCGCGGTCGATGGCCGCGACATGATCCGGCGTGGTCGGACCAGGGTCGATGACACAGACAGTTTCGCCCGCGCCGATGATAAAGACGCCCGTGCCCGTATAGGTGAAGGGCCCCGGATTGTTTGCCACCACGCGCCGCACGAGCGGGGAGAGCTGCGCGGCCACGCCGTATTCGAAGTCAAACTGTCTGACGAAGGGAATGCCCATTATGGTGTAGCCACTTTTTCCTTTGACGCGCTGCCCAGCTCATAGGCAGGCCGCGATAGGCCGTCCAATGACATTCTCGCGTGCAGGGCCGTGGTGGCAGGTTCTAGCGTGGGCTCCGGGTGGCCGCGTCTTTTTGATGGAATCACGGCATTTCGCGCGGACGTGGTACAATATTGTTCGCTTGCAAATATCTGGTGACAAAATTGCAACAGTCTATGGGAATCGTCTTTCCTTTCTGACTTTTTGTCCATAACGCCCCTTGAGCGGGGGCGGCGTTTGGTTTTCAAGCGCTGCAAGTGCGGTCCTGTGCCGCTACACAACAAGTTCAAGGGGTTCACTGTGAACGATAAGCTAACCAAACACCTGCTGGGATCAACCGTGATCGCCAGCCTTATGGCCGCGGGTTTTGCCGCACCGGCATTCGCCCAAGCGACTCAGCCTTCCGTCGAAAACATCCAGGACGGCACGGATAACGAGTTTGACGACATCGAGCTGCTCGACGACGAGTTCGAACCCGAAGTCGACGAAGTCGTCGCGACCGGTTCGCGTATCCGTCGTGACACCTTCTCCTCGATCTCGCCGCTGCAGGTCATCACAGCCGACACCGTCATCGACGCCGGCCTGACCTCCACCGCCGACATCATCAAGTCGCAGACCGTGATCTCCGGTGTGCAGCTCGACACGAACATCAACTCCTCCTTCGTCACGAACGGCGGCCCCGGCGCGTCCAACGTCTCGCTGCGTGGTCTGGGCGAAGACCGGACACTGGTCCTGATCAACAGCCGCCGTGCCGCTCCGGCCGGTGTGGAAGGCGCACCGTCGCTGCCCGACCTGAACCTCATCCCATCCTCGCTAGTGCAGCGCGTCGAGACGCTGCTTGACGGCGCGTCGTCCGTTTACGGTTCGGACGCTGTTGCAGGCGTGGTCAACGTGATCCTGCGCGAAGAGTATGACGGCTTCCGCCTCGACGGCTCGGTCACACAGCCATTCGAGCCCGGTGGCGGTACCCGCCGTATTACCGCTCTGATGGGCGACACCGGCGAGCGCGGCAATTTCATCGCCGCCGTCGAATACCGCGTTCAAGACGAGCTGGACTTCGAAGACCGTCGCTTCCAGCGCGCCGACAATGGCCAGTTCTGTTCGTTCGATCTCGAAACGAACTCCGAGACCGGCGAAGAATTCCGCAACTGTGGCGGCGCCATCGGTTCGGCTGAATTCCGGACTTTCGTTTCGCCATTCGGTACGGGCGATGAGTCGCCTTTCTTCCCCGGTTTCTTCGATGTTGAAAACAGCCGCGACCCGAACTTCCGTTCCGGTACGCTGGAAGCGAAAGACAACCTCTTCAACGAGCAGGAAGCGCTGACCGCCTATGTGTCGGCCAATCGTCAGATCAACCCGCTTGGCCTGGATGACACGAACTTCTTCTTCGAAGGTCAAATCGCCAATGTTCAGACCTTTGTTCGTAACGGTTTCCACGGGCAGCTCTTCCCGGGCGTTCCGGCCAACAACCCGTTCAACGGTCTCGGCCGTGTCGGCGCTGACGCCGTGCCGGTTGTCTTCTCCCCGATCCGCCGTTCCGACATCGATGTCGACGTCCTCCAGTACCGCCTCGTCGGCGGCATCGAAGGTGAAGTCACCGGTCTGGACGACTGGAGCTACGAAGCTTTTGCATCCTACTCGCGTTCGATCGGTGACTCGGTTCGCCCGATTGTGCTCGAAGACCGCCTGAACCTGTCGCTGACAACGTCGCGCAATACTGCCGATGGTGTTGTTTGCGGTACGGAAGGCGTCGATCGCTTCGGCTTCTTCACCGTGACACCCTGTGTGCCGGTCAACCTCTTCGCCCCGTCGCTCTATGATGGATCGAACCCGCAATTCGCCACACAGGCCGAATTCGACTACCTGCGCGGTGAACGCTCGGTCACGACCAAGGTCGACCAGCTGAACCTGTCGGGTTACTTCACCGGCCCAGTCTTCGAACTGCCAGCTGGCGAAGTGCAAGTCGTGCTCGGTGGTGAATACCGCGTTGACGGTCTGAACTCCGGTGTGGACACGATCGCATCCGAAGGCGGCGCTGCCGGCTTCTTCGCCGATGCCAACTCCATCGGTCAGGTGTGGCAGCTGGAAGGCTTCGCCGAGGTCGATATTCCGATCATGGCAGACCAGCCCGGTTTCGAAGACCTGCGCCTCAACCTGTCGGGCCGTGTCGTGGACAACGAGTTCTACAGCACCGACACCGTGTACGCGGTCAAGGGCACATACAGCCCCGTCGATTGGCTGACGGCTCGCGCCTCCTATGGCACGTCCTACCGTTCGCCAGGTTCGCGCGAACTGTTCCTCGGCGGTCAGACGTCGTTTGCGGGCGGTCGGGTTGACCCCTGTGTCGTGCCAATCCTGGCCCCTGGCGACATCGACAACCGTATCGACCGTCTGCTGGACAACTGCCGTGCATTCGGTGTTGACCCGCTGACGCTGGGTGCGGACGGCGTGCCGTCGATCGAAGTCATCCGTCGTGGTAACGTGCAGCTCGATCCTGAAACGTCCGACGCCTTTACGGCCGGCCTGACGTTCGAGCAGCCCTTTACCGATGCGTTCGACCTCCTGTTCTCGGTCAGCTACTTCGACATCAACGTCGATGACGCGCCGCGTGAGCCGGGTGCCAACGACATCGTCAACGGTTGCCTGTTCTCCGAGGACATCACGACCAACCCATTCTGTGATCTGATCCGTCGCGACCCTGCGACCGGTTTCATCTCCGAGGTGGACAACACGCCATTCAATGCGGCGACGTTCGGTGCCAAAGGTTATGACTTCAACCTGCGTGGTGTTTACGAGTTCGACGCATTCGATCGCAACTTCACCTTCATCAATGATACGGTCGTGACCAACCAGACGGGTCGTACGTCCCAAGCGCGTGCCGGCGATGATGTTGCCGACTCCGCAGGTGACATCGGCTTCCCGGAATGGCGTGGTACATCCAACTTCCGCCTTGCGATGGATGACCTCAGCATGTTCTGGGGCGTTCGTTACATCGGTAAGCAGGACGACCTCAACGCTGTGACTGGTGAGATCATCGAACGCACACCGGATGGCCGCTTCGCAGCGACCGGCGGACGGACGAGCTCCGACACTGTGACGCAGAACATCGGTGACTACTTCCGCCACGACATCTCCGTCCGTTATCAGGGCGGCGACGATTGGGGTGTGGTCCTCGGCGTGAACAATGTGTTCGATCGCCAGCCACCACTGCTCGACCAGGACGCCGGCGCAACGCTGATCGGTAACGTCCCAGCCGGTATCGGCTATGACTTCCGCGGTCGTTCGGTCTTCATGACGGTCAACCGCTCCTTCTAAGTCGAAGGACAACCGATCAAACAGAGCCGGCCTCTCGGATGAGAGGCCGGCTTTTTTGTGCACGGGGTTCGCTGCGCGAGACTGTTGGCTGGATCGTCTGCATCTTGTGAACGGAAGTCGGTCTGTCGGGCAGGCCTTTGCCTCGCCCACGCCCCCACGTCCCACCGCGGATCGTGCCGTCGGCCTGCCGTCCTTTCGCATCGCGAGATACGAGACGCGGGCGTCTGCCCCGTGTAGGACAAACAAGATTAAATACCATTTCACACCGGGCGAACACCCGCGCGTAGTCTTCGCAGCATTGGCCGCTCGGGTGCGTGTCCGGTCTGGCCGGGCATCAGGGCGACGGTCTCCGCTCCCTCGCAGTGAGGCAGCATCCAAGGCGCGCGCCGCCTGCTGATACCCGGCAACGGCCGGAGGTTCACGTCCCCGAGCGGGCGTCGGGCAGGCCGCAGCTTGCATAGGCTGCGCCCCACCGCCGAAAGGTGGTGTCCCGGATGCGCGCGGTGCTACCCGCTCTCATCCTCGGCCTGCCACTGCACGGCAGACCCACATCCCGGCCCGTTCGGACCTCATCCCCA
>CALDUL010000001.1 GCA_937923575.1 uncultured Algimonas sp. | reverse complement strand
CATGACCGGATGCAGGCCATCCTGGGCGGATAGCGCGCCGGGTGAGGCCGCTCGACATCATCATTGGCGGCGCGGGAGACCGCGTCTTTGGCTGCGCCCGGCGCTATTTCGAGCTGTTCCGCAGCGCGCAACCCGAGCGCGAGGTCATCTATCTGACGCAAGGCAAACGCAGGCAACTGCGCGCGATCGCGACGGCGGCGCAAGGGCGCGAGGTCAATCTGATCGGCCATAGCTGGGGCGCGGCGGATGTCAGCTGGCTGATCCGTACGTCACCGCGCGAATGGGGCGTTGTCATTGGCGTGGACGGCGTCGCCAAGCCCGGCCGCTGGCGTCCCTTCTCGCCAAAGGCGCGCGCCGTCGTCAGCGTCCGCGGCACGGGCAGCGAGGGCCGCATCAGCGACGGCAATCTGACCGCCTGGATGGGACGCGGGATCGGCCACGCTTTCCCGGAAGCCTTTCGCTGCGAAGGCGTTACCCGCATCGACGCGCCATTTGCGCATTACGACATGACGCGGATGATGCGGTGGCAGGGAGCGAACGGTGTGAGCGCGGAGGATGTGTTGCTGGGGTGCGATAAGTAGTCATTCCGCCCTGCGACCCATTTGCCCCAAACCCTTTACCACGCGGACAATTTTCCTATCTAGGCTCCATGTCCGACGCCGCCGAAATAACCGCTCACCAAGCCCCTGCCCTGTGGACCCCGCACCGCCCGTCTCGCCCTGCAAAGTCCGAAGGCGGCAAGGCGTTTCGGCTTGTTTCCCCATTCGAACCCAAGGGCGACCAGCCCAAGGCGATTCAAGAGCTCGTTGCTGGCATCAAGGACCATGACCGAGACCAGGTGCTGCTCGGCGTCACGGGCTCGGGCAAGACCTTCACCATGGCGAAGATCATCGAGCAGACCCAGCGCCCCGCACTGATCATGGCGCCGAACAAGACACTCGCCGCGCAGCTCTACTCCGAATTTAAATCCTTCTTCCCGGACAATGCGGTCGAGTATTTCGTCTCCTACTACGACTACTACCAGCCCGAAGCCTACGTTCCGCGCACGGACACCTTCATCGAGAAGGACTCCTCGGTGAACGAGCAGATCGACCGGATGCGCCACGCCGCCACCCGAGCCATTCTGGAACGCGACGATTGCATCATCGTGGCATCGGTTTCCTGCATCTACGGTATTGGTTCGGTCGAGACCTACACCGCCATGACCATCGATTTGCGTCGCGGTCAGGAGGTCGATCCGCGCACGCTGATGGCGCAGCTGGTCGGGCTGCAATATCAGCGCAACGACCTGGCCTTCCAACGCGGCGCGTTCCGGGTGCGCGGCGATACGATCGAGCTCTTCCCGGCGCACTATGACGACACGGCCTGGCGCTTCGACTTCTTTGGCGACGAAATCGACAGCATCACCGAGTTCGACCCGCTGACCGGCAAGACCGGGCGGCAGATCGACAGCGTGCGCGTCTATGCCAACAGCCACTACGTTACACCCAAGCCGACCGTGCAAAGCGCGATGAAGGGCATCAAGCGCGAGCTGGAGCAGACGCTCAAACTGTTCGAGAGCGAGGGCAAATTGCTGGAAGCGCAGCGGCTCTCGCAGCGCACCGAGTTCGATCTTGAGATGATGGCAGCGGCAGGTTTCTGTAACGGGATCGAGAATTACTCGCGCTACCTCACGGGCCGAGCGCCGGGCGAGCCGCCGCCGACACTGTTCGAATATCTGCCGGAAGACGCGCTGCTGTTCATGGACGAGAGCCACGTGTCCCTCCCGCAGATCGGCGGCATGAGCCGGGGCGACTTCAACCGCAAGAGCACGCTGGCCGATCACGGCTTCCGCCTGCCCTCCTGCATCGACAACCGCCCGCTGAAATTCGAGGAATGGGACGCCATGCGCCCGCAGACGGTTCACGTTTCCGCGACGCCTGCCGATTGGGAGATGGAGCGCACAGGCGGCGTTTTCGTCGAGCAGGTCATCCGCCCAACAGGTCTGATCGACCCGCCGGTGGAGGTGCGACCCGTCTCTGGCGAGCATCACAATCAGGTCGACGATGTGGTGGACGAGGTCAAGAATACCACCGCCAAAGGCTACCGCTCGCTCGTCACCACGCTGACCAAGAAGATGGCCGAAGACCTGACGGAATATATGGCCGACCAGGGCATCAAGGTTCGCTACATGCACTCCGACGTCGACACGCTGGAGCGCATCGAGATCATCCGCGATCTGCGCCTCGGCGTGTTCGACGTGCTGATCGGCATCAACCTGCTGCGCGAAGGCCTCGACATTCCTGAGTGTGCCTTTGTCGGTATTCTCGACGCAGACAAGGAGGGCTTCCTGCGCTCCGAGACGTCGATGATCCAGACCATCGGCCGCGCCGCGCGCAACTCGGAGTCCAATGTCGTGCTCTATGCCGACAAGATCACCGGCTCGATGAAACGCGCCATGGAAGAAACCGACCGCCGCCGCACTCGGCAGATCGCTCATAACGAACTCCACGGTATCACCCCGACGACCGTGCTCCGCGGCGTGGCGGACATGGTCGGCGACAGCGAGGCGGCGCAGGACATCAAGGACGAAGCCAACAGCTACACCCCGTCCGGCCGCAAGAAGAAGGCCTCGACCAAGAATGGCAAGGCCGGCCGCAAGGTGCTCGAAGCCGCCGAGTCCGGCGAACGCTACATGGGCGGCAACATGAAAGCCGTCGCCGCCGACATCGAAAAGCGCATGTTCGAAGCGGCGGAGAACTTGGAGTTCGAGGAAGCGGCAAGGCTTCGCGACGAGTTGGTGAAGTTGGGAGCCGCATAGCGGTCCGCGCAAGGTCTCGACGGATGATTTGCGAAGCGCCGGTCTCCGGCCTATCACGCCTCATGCGCCAGACCCTGATCGCCCTCACCGCCTTCTTTACCGCCTGTGCTGCCGGCCAGGACGGTCTCGACGCGCTGCATGCTGATATCGTGTCGGACTACCCGACCGTTTCCCATGTATCGGTCGCTGCCGCGCCCCTTACCTCCGACACGATCTTTCTGGACATTCGGGAACCCGAAGAGTTCGCGGTCAGCCACATTCCGGGAGCCGTGCGCGTGTCGATGGACGCCGGCCCCGCCGACGTGCTCGCCATGCTCGGCGATGTGTCGGGCAAGCGTGTGGTGGCTTATTGCTCGGTCGGGCGGCGGAGCTCGATCTTTGCGGAAATCATGCAGGATACGCTTTTGAGTGAGGGCGCGGCGAGTGTGGCCAATCTCGAAGGCGGGGTGTTCGGCTGGCACGCCCAGTCGCGTCCGCTGGAAAACGAAAAGGGGCGGACCGATGTGGTCCACCCCTATGATGAAATCTGGAAGCGGTATGTCCCGCGCCAGGACGCGGTGAGCTACACGCCCGTTGAACTACGCTAGCTGAAACCCCCTAGCTAAAATCGTAGAAGCAGAGCTTGTTGCCGTCCGGGTCGCGGACATAGGCGCCGTAAAACTGACCGGGAATGCGCGAACCCGGCTTGCCGTCGCACGTCGCGCCGAGCGCTATGGCGCGGTCATACATCTCGTCGCAGCCCTTCTGTGAGCCACCGCGCAGCGCGACCATCGTGCCATTGCCCGGCGTCGGATCGCCCTCGTCATAGGGCACGCACACGGCGACCATCGGCTTGCCCATGCTCTCTCCGATAAAGGCAATCCGTCCGCCATCGAACACGACGTCATTTCCGGTGAGCTTGGTGTAGAAGTCCTTGGCCTTCGCAATGTCCGTGACGCCTAAAGTTACATATCCGAGCATGAGGGTCCTCCGTTAGTTGTGACGCTGGAGTGAAGATACAGCAGCCCTCGCGCAAGCAGCGATGCCGCAGTTCACATGAGTGTTATCGTCAATACCGCGGCACAGCCGAACTGATCAGGTTCAGCGGCAAGGCCGTCGTATCCTTGCTCTGCCGCAGCACGATCCGGCTTTGGACGTCGGAGATCAGGTCGATCGACAGCAGCGTTTCGCGCAGGAAAGACTCATAGGCGTGCATGTCGGTCGTGACGATGCGCAGCATGAAATCGACCGCGCCCGTGACCACGGCGCACTGCACGACTTCGGGCATGCGGGAGACGGCGGTTTCGAACTTCTCCATATTGGCGCGGTTGGGCAGGGACAGCTTGACGGCGACGAAGACTTCAAAGTCGAGGCCGAGCTGTTCGCGGTCGAGCAGGGTCACGCGCCGATCGATCAGGCCGAGCTCCTCCATGCGCTTGATGCGACGCCAACAGGGGCTGGATGACAGACCGACCTGTTCACTGATCTCGGCAACCGACAGCGCCGCATTGCCTTGCAGCAAGTGGAGAATCTTTGCGTCGATATTGTCGATCGGCGCTCCGGCCGAGCTGGGCTTACGCATGAACTTACCCCTTGTGCAGGATGTCTTCGCGCGAAGCTCTGACATAACAGGACAGAATTGCCAAGCCTTTGCCTTGCTTGGGCTGGTAATTGCATGTTCTACGCTTATGGTAGGAAAAACACGGCGTTTGGAACGACCGATGACTCTGGGGACTTGGTAAGTCATGGCAAAAAAACAGAGCAACCACGCGACGAAGCCCAACCGGTCCAAGATGCCAAACCGCTCGCGCATGCACGTGCCGGAGCCGCCTTTTCGACCCGGCGATACGCCCGACTACAGTCACATCTCCGTTCCGGCCATGCACAGCCCGCATCGGCCCGACCCCATGTGCGACGACCACGAAACAGCCGAACATGCGCTAAAGCTGATCCGGGTGATGCGGTTCAACGGCGAAGCGGTGGGCGAGTGGATTCCCGCCATCGATGCCGATCTGAAGCGTCGCATGCTGACCGACATGGTGATGACCCGCGCCATGGACGACCGCATGTTCGCCATGCAGCGCCAGGGCAAGATGAGCTTCTACATGAAGTCGCGCGGCGAGGAGGCGGTCAGCGTCGGCCACGCCCATGCGCTGCGCAACTCCGACATGGTTTTTCCGACCTATCGACAGCAGGGCATTCTCATCGCGCGCGACGCCTCCATGCTCGAGATGATGAACCAGTGCCTGAGCAATTCCGGCGATCCGCTGCAGGGCAAGTCGATCCCGGTGCTCTATTCGTTCAAGAAACACGGATTCTTCTCCATCTCCGGCAATCTCGGTACGCAGCTGATCCAGGCCGTGGGCTGGGCCATGGCCGAGGCCTATAAGAATGAGGACGGCATCGCCTCGACCTTCACGGGCGAAGGCGCCACGGCCGAGGGCGACTTTCACTACGCCCTGAATTTCGCGTCGACTTACCGCGCGCCCTGCATCATCAATGTCGTCAACAACCAATGGGCCATCAGCAGCTTTCAGGGCATCGCCATGGGCGAGGGCGAGAGTTTCGCCGCGCGCGGCACGGGCTATGGCCTCGCGACCTTACGCGTGGACGGGAACGACGCGCTTGCCGTTTACGCTGCAACCGCCTGGGCCGCCGAGCGCGCTCGCAAGGGCGGAGGCGCAACGGTGATCGAGCACTTCACCTACCGCGCGGAAGGCCACTCGACCTCGGATGATCCGAGCAAGTACCGGCCCAAGAATGACGCTGACGTCTGGCCCTTCGGCGATCCGGTCGAACGGCTGAAAGTGCATCTTATCCATATCGGCGAGTGGGACGAGGAACGGCACGAAGCGCTGTCGGCCGAGGCGAAAAAGACCGTCCGCGAAACCTACAAGCAGGCCGAAGCGCTGGGCACGGTCGACGCCGGACCGCAGGTCGATGACTTCACCATGTTCGAAAAGGTCTATGCCGACGATCCGGAACTGCTGACCGAACAGCGCGAGCTCTTCCGCCGGGAGCTGTCGCAATGACCCAGATGAGCATGATCGAGGCCATCCGCGACGCCATGGATGTCTGCATGACGCGCGACCCCAATGTGCTGACTTTTGGCGAGGATGTCGGCTATTTCGGCGGCGTGTTCCGCTGCACGGCGGGGCTGCAGGAAAAGCACGGACTGCACCGCTGTTTTGACACGCCGATCAGCGAGGGCGGGATCATCGGCATCGCCATCGGGATGGCGGCGAACGGTCTACGCCCCGTCGCGGAAATCCAGTTCGCGGACTACATCTACCCGGCCTATGACCAGATCGCGTCAGAGGCGGCGCGGCTGCGATACCGCTCCAATGGCGACTTCTCCGCCCCGCTGACCATTCGCACGCCAGTCGGCGGCGGCATCTTCGGCGGCACGACGCACAGCCAGTCTCCCGAGGCGCTTTTCACCCATATTGCGGGGCTAAAGACCATCATCCCGTCCAACCCCTATGACGCCAAGGGCATGCTGATCAGCGCCATCGAGAGCGATGATCCCGTGCTCTTTCTGGAACCCAAGCGGCTCTATAACGGCCCGTTCGACGGCGATCACGAGAGCCCGTCTGTGTCCTGGAAGGGCCACCCGCTGGGCGAGGTGCCGGAGGGACACTACACCGTCCCACTCGGCCAGGCGCGGCAGATCCGCGAAGGCCGCCAGATCACCATGATCGCCTACGGCACGATGGTCTGGGTCGCCGAAGCGGTGGCAGACGCCATGGGGCTCGACGCCGACATTATAGACTTGCGCTCGCTTGTCCCGCTCGACCTGGGTGCGATCGAGGCCAGTGTGAAGAAGACCGGCCGCTGCGTCATTCTGCACGAAGCGACCCGCACATCCGGCTTTGGCGCAGAGCTGTCGGCGCAGGTGCAGGAGCGCTGCTTCTACCATCTCGAGGCGCCGATCCAACGCGTCACTGGCTGGGACACCCCCTACCCCCACGCGCAGGAATGGGCCTATTTCCCCGGACCAAAACGCGTCCGAGCCGCCGTCGAGCTGGCACTGAAGGCCGCGTAGATGGGCACCTATCCGTTCAAACTGCCCGACATCGGCGAGGGCGTGGTGGAGGCCGAGATCACGGTCTGGCACGTCGCACTGGGCGATGTGGTCGAAGAGGACCAGCCCATCGCCGACGCGATGACGGACAAGGCGACGATTGAGCTGACCGCGCCTGTGGCGGGCCGTGTCAGCCTAATCGCTTGCGACGAAGGCGAGATGCTGGCGGTGGGCGCGACTCTGGTCGAGTTCGAGACGGAGGGCGAAGCCGAGTTCGAAGGCAGCCCCGTGCCTGAGCCGCCCGCCGAGACCAACTCGGGCAGCTATCACTTCAAACTCCCCGACATCGGCGAAGGCGTGGTCGAAGCGGAAATTACCAAATGGCACGTCGCGGTTGGCGATAGGGTCGAAGAAGACCAGCCGATCGCGGACGCCATGACGGACAAGGCCACCATTGAGCTGACGTCTCCTGTCGCAGGCGTGGTGCGGAGCGTGGCTTGCGCAGAAGGCGAGATGCTGGCGGTCGGCGCGACGCTGGTGGAGTTTGGAGTGGAGGGTTCCGGTAATGCGTCGGACCAGGCAGCTCGCCAGTCCCCGGCCATCGCGCCGGGACTCTCGTCGCAAAACGAAAATTCGGGCGGTACGCCCAAATCAGCGCACAAAGTTGGCGGCTCCGGGTCAGGGCCTGAAACGGGAGAAGGATTTCGCCCCCTCGCCTCACCCGCCGTCCGGAAACGCGCGCTGGACGCCGGCCTTGACCTCTCCGCCGCCATACCGACTGGCGCGGAAGGCAACATCACTCACGCCGACCTGGATCTGCTGGAATCCACCCTCCAACCCGCCGACGGCGAAACGCGCATCAAGGTCATCGGCCTGCGTCGCAAGATCGCGCAATCCATGGCGGAGAGCAAACGGACGATCGCCCACTTCACCTATGTCGACGAAGTGGACGTAACCGAGCTGGAGGCGCTGCGAAAACGCGCCAACGCGAGATCAGGTGAGGACAAGCCCAAGCTCACTGTGCTGCCGTTTATCATTCGTGCGCTCGCCGCAACGCTGCAAGACTGGCCGCAGTTCAATGCGCTCTACCAGGACGAGCGAGGTTATGTGTCGCAGTTCTCCGACCTCAATCTTGGCATCGCCACGCAGACCGATATCGGCCTCGTCGTGCCCGTCATCCAGCGCGCGCAGACGCTGTCGGTCTGGGACATGGCGCGGGAGATCGCGCGGCTCGCCAATGGTGCGCGCGACAATCAGCTTAGCCCGTCCGACTTCCAAGGCGCGACAACGACGCTGACGTCGCTCGGACCCCTGGGAGGCATCGTCACGACGCCCGTCGTCAACAAGCCACAAGTCGCGATTTTCGGCCCGAACAAGATCAGGCCCAAGCTGGAAATGCGCGATGGTGAAGTCGTCGAACGGCTCGTGATGAATTTCAGCGTCTCCTGCGATCACCGCGTCATCGACGGCTATGACGCCGCCATGATGGTGCAGGAATTGAAGGCACGGCTGGAAGATCCGGTGTCGATCTTTTTATAGCCAGGCCGGCGGACGACGAGTTGTCTGTTTTTCCAGCCACCCTGAACTTCACCCCTTGCCCCCCATTCCTCACCTCACTATAGCGCGCGCACCCGCGAAACGTGGTGAGGTAGCTCAGCTGGTTAGAGCGCAGGACTCATAATCCTGAGGTCGAGAGTTCAAGTCTCTCTCTCACTACCATTCGCGCCTCCCGCGGATCGGACGTGCTAAGCCATATAGCCGACGATGCGCTCGATCATCCAATAGGCCGCGACCGTGCCGATGGCGTAGGTCGTGAGGGTCGCGCCGAATCGCGCGAATTTGGGCGATGCCTTCCAGACCAGCCAACCGAGCAGCAGCGCCGCGACGATGATCGCCGCCTGTCCTGCTTCGACGCCGATGTTAAACAGGACCAGCGAGATCAGCTCATCACCCTTGGGCAGGCCGAGATCCGCGAGTGCGCCCGCGAAACCGAGCCCGTGAATAAGCCCGATGCCAAAGCTGACCAGATAGGGCCGGCGCGCCGTTAGCCCGTCCTGGCCGCGCATCTTGCGGATGATCTCCACGGCCAGCAGCACAATGGATGCGGCAATGAGTATCTCGACGGGACGGCTCGGCAGGCTGAACAGACCGAGCGCAGAGACGATCAGCGTCAGGCTATGCGCCAGGGTGAAGCTGGTGGCGACGCCGAGCACTTGGCGGCGCGTGACGAGCAAGCAAAGCCCTAGCACGAAGAGCAGGTGATCCCAGCCGAGCACGATATGCAGGATCCCTTCCCCGAAATAGGCGCGCGCGGCGGGCGGCTGCGGGACGGATAGATCGAAGACCGGGTCGGAGGGCTTCACCAGCGCGGCGCGGGTCTCTCCCTCCGGATCGGTAACGCGAATATAGACATCGGTCAGCGTACGCTCGAGCCCGTCGATACGGATCAAGCCCGCATCGAGCGCGCAGGAGACGCGGTAGCGCTCCACCACGCTGCCGTCCTCCATGGACAGCGCCGGCGTCGTGGTCTCGCAGTCGTCGGGATAGCGCGGCGTCAGCTTCAGGCGGCGACCTGCATTGATGGGCTGTTTCCACAGCGCGGTGTAACCCTCGCCATCGGCTGTCAGCTGCAGCAGCGCGGGACGCACTTCATGCGCGTGAGCGGGTGCGGCGAAGAGCAGCGCGAGCAGGATCAGCAGCGCGGCTCTCACTCGGTGATCACCACGTCATATTGCTCAACCATGCGGCGCAGGGACTCCGCTTTCGCGCGGTCGCGCGCTTCCGCCTGCCAATCGGCGAGAACGCGGGCTCGGGCGGCCTCAAAGCTCGGCTCCTGTCGCGGAACGACCTCGGTCACGCGCAGGCGGTGGATGCCGAATGGCGAACGAACAGGTGCTGACCAGACGCCCGGTTCCGCTTCGAAGGCAGCGCGCGCGAAGGCGCCGCCATAGTCCTGCTGCAGCTTGGCGCGGCTCTGCGGGGCGATATTGCGCGCAATGATGAAGGGATCGCCGACGGATTTCCAATTGGAGAGATCGGCCGCCGCCGCGTCGGCCTTGGCGTCATCTCGGCCCTCGTCGGAAAAGAAGACATGCTCCACACCGCGGCGTTCATCGACGGCGTAGCGCTCAGACCGCTCCTCAAACCACGCGCGAAGCTCATCGTCGCCCGGTGACAGCTCCGCCGAGGCGTCGCCCAGCAGCCGCATCTTCTGCGCGAGGCGACGACGGATGATGGTGTCGTCCGTGTCGAGGCCGAGCTTTACCGCCTCTCGGGCCAGCACCTCCTCCTCGACATAGGCGAGCACGATACCTTGCAGCTCCGCGTCATCCGGCGGGCGGCCGTTCTCGACGGCGAAGAGCTCCGACTGGCGCGTGATCTCGCGCGTGTCCACGACGAGCTCGCGGTCGGCGCGCGTGACGTGGGTGGACCAGAGCGCATGGCCGATGAAGAGCAGACCGCCGAGGGTGAGGAAGTGGATCAGGGGATCGCGGAGAAGTTTCATGGTGGTGTTTGGGCTAGCATTCTCTGTCGGGCATTGACCACGCATCCAATCAGTCTGAACTCTAAGCCGTCGCTCACCCCGGCGAAAGCCGGAGTCCAGATGGCGACGCTGTGAAGTATCCGACCGTGGGTACGAACCGAGGGCTGGACCCCGTGTCAAGCACGGGGTGAGCGACAACTCAAAAAGCTATGGCCTACTCCGCATCATACCAGATCGGCGAGCTATAGGCTCTGTCCTGCACGGTCGCAGGCCGGTCCGGGTGACGTTCGACGCCCGCCTTGTTTGCTTGCCATGTCGTCCATCGGCAGGTCGGGTTTTCCAGCACACGCACATAATAGGCGGCGTTCTTGCCCGGCTCATGCGTCGGATCGGTCCAGAGCGCGCGAAGCTCGCCCGCGCCTTTGTCCGAAGAATACTCACATGTATCGAGATCGACGCTGGCGCCATTGTCCGGGCAGCGGCCATCGACCGGGGTCAGTCCGTCGGAGCACGCCACGTCCCAAATGCGTTCCTGCGCGCCGCCGTCATACCACACCTTGACCACCTGCACCCGTTGCAGCGGTGCGGCGTTGGGATCCTGGGCTGCGTGAATCAACAGCTGCGGTGTTCCCGCTCCCGACAGCTCTCCACCCATGGGCACGCCCGTTGCGTAGGCCCGCTCCACCATGTCGGCGGCGCTGACCATGTCGTCCGAGAACTCCGTCCCGCCGAAGACGCGCAAGCGAATGCGCGTCCCGGATGTGGCGTAGGTTTCCTTGCGGCGCATGGAGTCGAAGATACTTTCGCGCGTGTTCTCCTCCGCCCAGACGGCAGCCAAGCCAGACGCGCCCCAGCGCGAGAACCACATTTCCGCATTCGGATCGCGCTCGACACCGTCCCAGGTCTTGGCCCCGCCCGGTGGTACGGCTCCACGCGCTTCGGCAGTCGCGTCGACAATGCCGACCTTGCCCCAGTAATTTTCTTCCGTGAAACCCGCGCCCGCCGTGTGGACATCGCTCGCGCCGATCATGCCGAATTTGAACGGGTTAACGCCGAGCTCGGCCTGAATACCGAAACCATTGGCGAGGGCTTCGCGCACATAGCCGCCGCTGACCTCACTAATATCGAAGACACCCAGAAGACTCTCGTAGATTTCGAAGTCGGCGAACTCGTCATTGGGAGAGAGCGTGGGGTGGGTCTCCGACGTGCCCTTTATCTGCGTCATCTCGACGATGGGTTCATTGCGGATTCGGCGCTCGGCGTCTGCCGGACTCATCGCCGAGCCGTCATACATATCCATCGCGAACATCCGGCCGTTGGACACGTTGGAGTTATGGGGCACGGAAATGCTGTCGTGGCCCGCGCTGCGTTGCTGGTCCATCCACTCCCACAAATCTTCGGGATTATTGCTATCGAGCACCGAGAACAGCCGCTTGGGCGCGCTATCCTTGAAGAACACATTGCGGTGTAGATTGCCGCCGCCGAAATTGTCCCCACGCTCCGTGTCATTGGTGACGGCGGTGTATTCATAGGCTGCGAAGGTCGTCAGCTTGCCGGGCTGGTAGTATTTGTCGGCCGTGCTGATGACGCGCCCCCAAGTGTCGTCGATGACGTCGCGGTCGTAGATCTCGGCGTAAGGTTCGCCCGTCCGCACCGAAAAGCCGATGCGCTGGAAACCCGCGACGATGACTTCGGGGTCAGAGCCAAAAATACCCTGCGCGACTTCGGTCTTGGATAGCGGCGAGCTCGGATCGTCCATCAACGGGAGAATGCCCAGATAGGCGCCGTGGTCGGTCGAGGCGACGAAGTCGAGCGGCGGGCCGTCGAGCTGGATCTGGTAGCCGCCGGGATGGGTCAGCGGCTCGCCCATGGCGTATTTATAGACATCGTCCAGATCGACGCGGACATTGAAGATATAGGCGTCGAAGCTGTTCTTGGTGTGGATGTGGGTGTCCCCGAAATAGACGTTTCGTGTCGGGTTGGGTGCCGGCATATCCGCGCTGCGCTGCGCCGCTTGGGTGATGGGCGGAGCCTCCGCAGCCGTCACCTCTTTCGTCTCCACATCGCCGGAACAGGCGGCCAGGACGGCGGCGCTCCCCATCAACATCATCTTACGCATTGTTCTCTCCCCAGAGTGTGGGGAGATGAGTGGCGCAGCGACAGACCGGTGTAAAGCGGCCTAGCGGCTTTTCAGAAATGCGCTGATACGCTGCGATGGTACCGCGAAAGCGATGCCCGTGCGGTGGCCGCGAGACTGCAGGACCGAAGTCGAGATACCGAGAACTGCGCCGCTGTCGTCCACGATCGGCCCGCCGCTATTGCCGGGATTGAGCGCCGCATCGGTTTGCAGCGAGGCCGCATCCTCCGCGTTGGGGCGCATCGCAGAGACGATTCCCACGGTGACGCTGTGCTGCAGATCGAAGGGATGACCAATCGCAAAGACCCGTTCGCCTATGCGTGGCGGCGCGCGGCGCAATTCCAGCGCGGTCCGGTCCAGACCCGGCACTCGCAGCAGCGCGAGGTCAGCCACCTCATCCTGTCTCACGACTTGCGCGGGCACCCCGTTCACAACCACGCTAACCCCGTCGCCGACGATATGGGCGTTGGTCAGCACACCCTCCGCCACGATGAATCCCGCACCCGCATGCCGCCCGTCCTTACGAATGACGACGACGGACCCGCTCACCCTTTCGACCATGTCGGCCGCTGTGTCGGGATGGGTGCAGCCGGGGGCTGGCCAGAGACACAAGAAGAGGACGAGGACGTTGCAGGCTATTCGGTGTATGAGTCGCATCCAGCGACAGTGGGACAGCTCTGATGGGCGTGGATGCGATGGTCCAGACGAGTAGCGGCCGGGGCCGAACACCTCTGACCGCTAAGACCCCTCAGCCCTTCTTCTGCGGATAGTTGCACAGATGCGCGATCGGGCAGCGCGCGCATTCCGGTGTCCGGCTCTTGCAGATGCGCTTGCCGAAATTCAGCAGCCAGAAATGCGCTTCGGGTTTAGCCCAATCGGGTGCGCGTTCGTCCAGCGACGCCGCAACCCGCGCCTCCACTTTCCCGACCGCCAGCCCGCTGCGCTGGCAGACGCGGCGGATATGCGTATCCACCGCGATATGCGGCGCGCCAAAGGCAAAATGGGCAACAAGGTCCGCGCATTTGCGCCCGATGCCGTGCAGCTTGATCAGCTCGTCCCGGGTTTCCGGAACAACACCGTCATAGTCGGTGAGCAGCTGTTCGCAGAACTTCCGGATATTGCGCGTCTTCATATTGTAGAGCCCGGCCGGACGGATGGCCTGCGCGATCTGCTCATCGCTTAGCGTCAGCATGCCCTTGGGTGAGCGCGCGAGCTTGAACAGTGCCGTCGTCGCAGCCGCCGTGTTCCGGTCGAGACTTTGCGCCGAGAGCATGCAGGAGATGCAGGACCGAAAGGGCGACTTAGCACGCTTGGGTCCGCGCGCTTTTCGGGAATCTCCTGGCATCACTTCGGACAGAATGCGCAAAGCGCTTTCGACATCATCGATCGGCATAGGGCGTGTTGCGTGGACCGTGGGCATGGACAGCATACGCGTGAGCGCGGCAGTAAGTGCCCGCTTTCAATCCCGCCCCGCCCCCGCTAAGCCGCGCGCATGAGCGTTCCTTCCGTACAGGTCGACATGGTGTCGGACTTCGTCTGCCCGTGGTGTTGGTTGGGCTATGCGCAATTTGCCGAGGCCGCCCGCACCGCCCTGCCCGCGCCGGAACTGACTTTCCGCCCCTATATGCTGGACCCATCGGTCCCGGACGAAGGACAGGATTATAAGGAGTATATGCGCGCCAAATTCGGCGGCGGTAGCTCCGATCGGTTCAAGGCGTCTCGCGAACATCTGGAGCGCGAGGGCAAGAAGCTCGGCATTCAGTTCGACTTCAAGGCCATCACCCGCCGCCCCAACAGCCTGAACGCGCACCGCCTGCTGAAATGGGCGCAGGGTCCCGGTGGAAGCCCGGCCAAGGGCGCGCTGGTCGCGACAGGCATTTTCCGTGCCTATCACGAAGAGGGCCGCGACATCGGCGACACGGACGTATTGGTCAAGATTGCGGAAGCGGCCGAGCTCGATGGTGATCTCGTGCGCGAATTGCTCGCGGGACAGTCTGACAAATTAGAGATAATGCAGGAAGTGCAGTTCTTCCGCGGGCTCGGCGTGTCGGGCGTCCCGACCTTCATCTATAATGGACAGCTCGCCGTGCAGGGCGCGCAGGAACCCGACAAGCACAAGCGCGCTTTCGAGGAAGCCGCGAAACTTTCAGCTCAAGGCTAAGACTATGACCTCGTTCCAAATCGTCGCGCTCTATGTCGCGCTCTCGCTCGCGCTCAATGTCGTATTGATGCTGCGCGTGGGTCGCGGGCGACTGTCCAAGAAAATCAACCTCGGCGACGGCGGCGATGCAGACATGATCTCTCGCGTGCGCGCCCATGGGAACTACATCGAGAACGCGCCGCTCATGCTGATCGGCCTGTTTGCCATCGCCATGCTCAGCGGTGCGCCACTGGCGCTGCATGTCTTCGGCGCGCTCTACTTTATCGGTCGTATTCTGCACGCGCTCGGCATGGCCGGGACGATCGGTCAGGGACGGCTGATCGGCACGGTCGCCAGCCTGCTCGCCTATCTCGGCATGGCGATCTACATCATCGTGCTGATCTTCATTCACGGTCCCGTCTAAGGTGGGCGAAGCACTGCCAGAAGAACGGCTCGAAGAACCCCTCGCAGCCCTTATCCGCCATGCGCGTGAAGCCGGCGCGGACGCTGCCGACGCCATCGGCGTCTATGGCCGCTCGTCCGGCGTCGCTGTGCGCGGCGGAGAGCTCGAAGACATCGACAATAGCGAAGGCTCCGACATTGGTTTGCGCGTTCTGATCGGGCGCAGACAGGCCTGCGTCTCCGGCTCTGACCTGTCATCGGCGGCGTTGCAACGCCTCGCCGAACGCGCGGTCGCCATGGCGAAGCTTGCGCCCGAAGACCCCTATTGCGGTCTCGCGCCAGCGGACCGTCTGTCCGAGCGGACCCATGCCGATGGACTTGAACTCGCTGACGCGACACAGCTATCGCCCGAACAGCTCAAGGCGCGTGCGCTGGAAGTCGAGGCCGCAGCCCTGTCTGTGCCCGGTGTACGCCAGGCCGAAGGCGCGCAGGCGAGCTTTTCCGTGTCGTCCGTGCGGCTGATGACCAGCCACGGTTTCGACGGCGGCTACAGCTCCACCCGCCACGGGCTGAGTGTCTCCGCACTCGCCGAACAAGACGGTGCCATGGAGCGCGATTACGACTACGGCTCCACCCGCTGGATGGCCGATCTCCGCACTCCCGAAGACATCGGGCGCAAGGCGGGCGAGCGCGCCGTGCGGCGTCTCGGCTCCGCGCCCATGAGCTCCGGCGCCATGCCGATCATCTTCTCGCGCCGTGTGTCGGGCAGTCTCGTCGGCGCGCTGCTCGGCGCAATCAACGGCGCGGCCGTCGCGCGCGGGGTAAGCTTTCTGAAGGACGCCCTGAAGGACGGGGTGGGCGATCAACTTTTCCCCAAAGTCGTCCAGATCATCGACGACCCGCTGCGTGTGCGCGGGCTCGGCACGCGGCCCTTTGACGGGGAAGGCGTGGCGACGGATATCACCAACATCATCGAGAACGGGCAGCTGACGACATGGCTGCTCAACAGCTCAGCGGCACGCCAGCTGGGGCTACAGACGACCGGTCATGCCGCGCGCGGTCTGTCGAGCCCACCCGGCATTTCGACATCCAACGTGCATTTGTCCGCTGGCGTTGAGTCCCTCGACGCGCTCATCGCCAAGGCCGGAAACGGCATGCTGGTGCGTGAGATGTTCGGGCCGTCGCTCAACCCCACGACAGGCGACTATTCGGTCGGCTGCTCGGGCACTGAAATCCGCGGCGGACAGCTCGCGGGTCCGGTCAGCGAGGTCACCATTGCGGGCAATCTGCGCGACATGTTCGCATCATTGGAAGCCGCCGACGACTTGCATTTCGAGCACGAGGTCAACGCGCCCTCCGTGCTGCTGGGGGGCATGACGCTTGCCGGAAAATAGCGCGCTCGTATCTCTCGAGGACGACCTCGAATTGCTGCGCAAGGTCGTGCGCGGGGCGGGCGAGCTGTGCCTGGAGCACTTTCACCGCAATAACTCCAAATCCTGGAACAAGAACAACAATTCGCCCGTCACGGAAGCCGATCTGGCGGTAAACGATTATTTGGAAGCCGAGTTGATGGCTGCCCGGCCCGACTATGGCTGGCTATCCGAAGAGACCGCGGATGACAGCTCGCGCCATGACCGCGCGCGGACCTTTGTGGTTGACCCGATCGACGGCACACGCGCCTTCATCGACCGCAAGCCCGGCTTTGCCGTCAGCGTGGCCGTGATCGAAGCCGGTCAGGCGATTGCGGGGGTCGTGTTCAACCCCCTGAAAGACGAGTTCTACGAGGCATCGCTGGGCGGCGGAGCCCGACTTAACGGCGCGCCGCTCGGTGTCTCGGATTGCACGGCGGAGGGGGGCTGCGTCATGGTCGGCTATCCACGCAAGTTTCAGCGCATGGGCTTTCCGGACATGCAGTATAAGATCACCAATTCCATGGCCTACCGCATGGTGATGGTGGCGGGCGGCGCGGCGGACGCGACCGTATCGTTTACGCCGAAATCGGATTGGGATGTCGCCGCTGCCTCGTTGATCGCCGCGGAGGCGGGCGCGAAAGTCACCAATCTGCATGGTGATGCAATGCGCTTTGACGGTGAGAGCACCACAGGCATGGGCGTGATTTGCGCTAGCCCGCCGCTGCATGCCTTGCTATTGGAACGTGTCCGCCCAATCATCGACGACATCGCGTCGGGACGGGCATCCGTCAAAGACTTCCGATATCTGGGAACCACCATGAGCGACCGCGACAACGCACCCATCCAGCTGCTGCACCTCGTTATCGGGGGCGAGCTGATCGACCCGAACAAGACAACGTTCAAGAACCTGTCGGACGTCGAGTTCATCGGCGCCTATGCCAATTATGCCGACGCGCATGATGCGTGGAAATCCGCCGCACAGCGCACAGTGGATAACGCTCATGCGCGTTATTTCATCCTGCACGCCCATGAGCTGATCGACCCGGACAAGGACGGTATCATTGGATAAAGCCGGGGCGTCCCGGACCTCGGTCGACATGTCGGACGCTCCCGCAACATCGCCGGAATCCCCTGCTCCGGACGACAACCACCGCGTCATTCTCGGGCGGCTGTGGCGCGACTATATCGCGCCGCAAAAGGGGCTGCTGATACGCGCCTCCCTGCTGATGGCCGTCTATGCCGCAGCCACGGCGGCCTATGTCTTCGTCATTCAGATCGTCATCGACGCAGCCGGCGAAGGCCGCAGCGTGGAGGGCTACGCCAAGCTGATCCTGCCCGTCGTGCTCGGCGTGCCCGTGCTCAGTGCGCTGACCAATTATCTGCAACGCATCGACACCAACCGCATCGCGCTGAACGCCGTTGCGCAGATGCAGACGCGCATGTTCGACGCGAGCCTGGACGCCGACCTCGCGACCTTTTCCGCACAGGGCTCGGGCGGACTGATATCGCGCTTCGTCTCCGATGTCGGTGTCGTCTCCGGCGCTCTGATCCGCATTATCGGCAATCTTGTGCGCGACGTGTTGAGTGTGATCTTCCTGATCGCTTCCATGCTTTATTTGAGCTGGCAACTCTCGCTCGGGCTGGTCGTGTTTATCGTCGCCCTCGCTCCGCTGATCGCGCTGTCGCAGAAAATGCGCGGATCGGCCAAGGATGCGCAGGCTCACGTCGGGACCATCACGGGCGAGCTGAAAGAGAGCTTCGACGGCGCGCGCATGGTGCGGGCCTATGGGCTGCAGGGCCGAGAACGCGCGCGTCTGGGCGAGAGCTTCGCCACCCGTATTCGGCTATTTCTAAAGCTCGTCAGCCAGCAAGCGCGCGTCGATCCGATCCTCGAAGTGCTAGGCGGCTTTGCCATCGCCGCCGTCATGATCTTCGGTATCTGGCTGTTGCGGACTGGCTCCATAACCCCCGGCGAGATCGGCGGCGTGTTAGGCGGCGTGATGTTCCTTGCGCCGAAGCTGCGCGCGCTGGGGACCATGAACAACGTCGTGCAGGAAATGCTGGCCAGCCTGTCGCGGATATTCGCCGTCACCGACATGCGCGGCACGATCACCGACGCACCGGACGCTCTCGCGCTGACCGCTCCGCGCGGCCGGGTTGAGCTGCGCGATGTGCACTTCGCCTATGCCGACGGGACGAAGGCCTTGCGCGGTGTGTCGATCCTCGCCGAACCCGGACAGCGCATCGCATTGGTCGGGCCGAGCGGCGGCGGCAAGACGACGATCCTGAACCTTGTCCCGCGTCTGTTCGACGCGACCGCTGGCGCGGTGCTGATCGACGACATTGATGTGCGCGAACTGACGCTGGAGAGCTTGCGAGAGAATATCGCGCTCGTGTCGCAACACGTGACGCTTTTCGCCGATACTGTGGCTGAGAACATTCGTCTCGGTCGCCCCGATGCGAGCCAAGCTGAGATCGAGCAGGCCGCCCGGTCCGCCGATGCGCATGACTTCATCAGCCGCCTGCCGCAGGGTTACGACACCGTCCTCGGCGAAGCGGGCGACACGCTCTCTGGCGGGCAGCGACAGCGGCTCGGCATTGCGCGGGCAATCCTGCGCGACGCGCCGATCCTGCTGCTGGACGAGGCGACATCCGCGCTGGACGCGGAGTCCGAATCCAAGGTCCAAGCGGCACTCGAGCGGCTCGCACAGGGCCGCACCACGCTCGTGATCGCGCATAAACTCTCCACAATTTCCGGCGCGGACCGCGTCTATGTTGTGGAAAATGGGCAGATCGTGGAACAGGGCACGGAAGCCCAACTGCGCCGCAAGAAAGGCGTCTTCGCACGCTTCAAGGCGCTGCAGGGCTGACAACATAACGCAAATGTGCGCGGATTTGCACGCGCTCAGCCACCGTTAAGATTTGATTTACTAGGGCTTTTCGAGTCACAGTCGACTGGTAGGACCGTGCCGACCGAAAGTATTGCCCCAGCGGAGACATCTATGCGCCAGCTCAAAGCCCTGTTTCTCGGATCAGCCCTGATCGGCGCCAGCATGGTGAGCGGGTGCGCGTCGACCGCCAAGGGCGTAAAACAATCGGTTCTGCGGGGCGGGCCCGAAATCGGCTTGCGTCAAGAGGCGGCGCCGGGAACCGTCATGGCGGTCGTGCGCTACCCCGCCTTCGTCAATGCGTCTGCCGAAGCTGAGTTTGCCAAGCAATTCGCGGCCCGAGCCATCGGCGGCACGGCGAAGGTCGACGACCCGCTCGAGACACAGGCGCTGGCCGATGCGACCGTGCTGAAATCCAACTATTTCGCGATGAGCCTTTACCGCGAGCTGGGTTCGCGCCTGCCCGAGCATGGCGTGCTGCTGTCACCGCATGAAATAAAGCTTGGCCCGGATGGGCAGCTGACCAGCGAACCGATGACGCAGGCCGAGAGCCTGCCGCATCTCGTGGCCGTCGATTTTACCGCCTACACCTTCCCTGACTCCGAGAAGATGATGGGCGGCAAGCCGCTGACCTTCGGCGATCTGGTGACGCCCGTCGTGACTGTGCGCACCGATCCGCGCGCGTCCGTCGCGACCGAAGGTTTGCTTCTGGCCTCCGCGCCCGTCACCCGCGCCGCCGCCGGTCAGGCCTATGCCCAAGCCGTGGCTGACGCCGCCGCACTGGAACAGGGCCGCATCGACGCGGGCGTGCCGGAGCTCGACATCATCAGCTATATCTCCGGCCAGACGGAGCGCTCGCCCTCGACTGTGCAGCTGGGGCGCGCGTCCGATGCCGCCGTGCGCCTCTACCCGGTCGAGAAGATCAAGCTCGACGGCGGCGCGGTGCAGCGCCTGCCCAATGACCAGAACGACGTGCTGGAGCTACCGTTTACCAACGGCTTCGCCAATCAGATCATCGACCTGATCAACCGAACCGATGTCGAAAAGGCCGCCATGTTCCGCCGCGCCGACGCTGTGTCGAACTTCGACGAAAGCCTCGCTGCCCTAACACTCGTTGGCTCGCGCGATGCCGACTATCTGGCGCGACTGCGCTATGCTGAGCGGCTGCTGGAGGCCGAGCAGAAATACCTCTCCGTTCAGTCGCTCCGTCTCTATGACGGTGTGCATAATGGCGAGATGGGTGCTCAGGTTCGCGACATGATCAAGGAGGAAACGGCACTCCTCAACCGTCGCCGCAAGCTCGCCAAGCAGCAGAACATCGCGACAGCCGCCAGCGTGCTGGCTGTCGTCGGGGCGGTTGCAGTCGCGTCCAATTCCAGCGGCGGTACGCAGGATTGCCGCCGCGCCCGCACGCAGCAAGAATTCAATGCCTGCCGCCGCGGCAACAATAGCGCCCGCGGCACCCAGGCCGCGACCAATGCCATGATCAGCGGCGCAATCTTCTCCGTCCAGGAAGCCATGCGCAAGAATCGCCTCTCCAAGGGCGTCGCCAAGAACTACATGCAGGCCGTACTGCCCGCGCTGTCCGCACAGACCGAGGTTCAGGTTGATCTCATTGACAGCAACGAGACCATCACCGCGATCCGGTTTGAGGACCTGCAGGACAAGCTGGCGGAGCTCTACGCTCAGAACCAGCGCAGCCTGGACACTGTTGCAACGCGCTGCGCCTATACGGGTGCCGGCGTTCAGGGCACATGGCTGGGCGCCTGCGAGAACGGCGTGGCGAATGGCTCTGGCGTAGGCGTGTTCCGCAATGCGTCTGGTGAGCTGGTCGAGCATTACGGTTATGCAGTTAACGGCGCGGCGGACGGACCGGGCTACCGCATCATCCGCACGGCCAGCGGTTCGACCTCCATGGAGGGCAACTTCTCGGGCGGTGAAGCAAATGGACCGATCGTAATGTCGCGTTCGGGGTCGGTTCAGACGCGAAACTTTAGGCAGGGCCGAGATGTCGGCGGGCTGCCTAGCAGTACTTCTGTCGCATCGCCGTTCCGTTTGGGAGCATGAGGACCTGATCATGGGCCGAATGAAGACAGTCTTGTTGAGCGCTGCCGCCCTGCTGCTGCCGTTTTCCGCCGTGGCGGAGACGCGTGTTTCGGCTGCCGCCCTGACGCCGGCCCAGAGCGAGCAATGCGTCACCATGATGGCCGGATTCCCCGATGACAGCCCGGAGAGCCGCTATATCTTCTTCCGTCTGGGACAGGAGCTGGCCAAGGACGTCACGCCGGAGCTAGCCGAGCTGATGGGTCAGTATATGGCCGAGAACGAGGCCACGCGCCTGCCCGCCGACTGGCCGATGATCGATGTGGTCGAGGACATCGCCGATCCCGTTCTGCGCCAGGCAGCGCCGGCGCAGACCGTCGCCGGCATGGCGCATATCGCCTATTTTGACGCGCTCTGCGGAGAATTTGTGGACGGCCAGGTCAAGAGCCTCCTCGCCTTCGACCCGAGCCTTGCGGACGCCGACACCATTATCCGTGAGGACGCGCTCTACCTGCGCCAGATCCTGGCCGAGGCGCTGGACCGCCTGGGTGCGGGCGGCACGGTCGCGCTGAATGCCTACACAGCGTCGCTCGTCAATGAACGCGACGACATTGAATATCTCGGCTTTACTGACGAAGTCGGTGAGCTTGAAGCGCTGTTCATGGGCGATCTGGACCAGAAGCTCGCCAAATCCAACGACCTCGTCAACGACAGCATCGACGTTGAGGGCTATTCTAACGCCGCCCAGCTGGCGCAGGATATGAGCGCAGCAGCCCGCAAGCAGGCGCAGCGCGAGCGGCTCTATTCGCTCTGCCGCATCATGCCTGCCTGCCGGGCATATTAAAGACGTGAATTTGGGTTGAGACGCGCGCGCCGCAATATCGCTGTCTTCTCGATCTCGGCGCTGGACCTGTTCGCGGCCGCGCTGGGTGCGTTCATCCTGATCGTGCTGGTGCTGTTCCCCTATTACAAGCTGGGCGGCACGGACACCTCGTTCGAGGAGCTCGAAGAGCTGGTCGAGAAGCGCCGCCTGGTGGCGAGTTCGACCCAGTCGGAGATGGCACAGATCCGCGCGATTCAGGCTGAAATCCGTCTGCTCGACAAGCAGTACCGGACCGCCGAGGTCAACATGTCGACCATCGAGGCGCGCATTCTGGAGGTCCAGAAGCAGACCGCCGACATCGTCATCCCCGACCCGCCGCCCATTCCCAAGCCCGTGGAAAAGATCCCCGAGCCCGAACCGGTACCGGAACCGACGCCACCGCGCTCGACCAATTCGGGGCAGGAATTTTCCATTCTCGGAGTGGGAACGGACAAGCGCGATGTGATGATTGTCGTGGACATGTCGGGCTCCATGCGCGCCCACACCAAAAACGTCGTCTCGGCGCTGGAAGAAATCTTGGGCCAGATGCAGCCCTCCAATCGCTTTGCTATCCTCGGCTATCGCGGCGGGCCGAGCTATTCGGTCTATCCGCCCGGCGGGCAGCTGACGCGGGCGGGCCGCAACGAGATCAATAACGCGATGGGTTTTGTGAACCGCCTGCCGCGGCAATTCGGCGGCGGAACACCGACGCAGAGCGCGCTGATCCGCGCGTTGAACGCCCGCCCCGAAGCAGTGATCCTGATCAGCGACGGCGCGCCGGATGACGGCCAGCCCGGCGCTATCGTCAACAACATCACGCGCCGCAATCGTGGCCAGGCAGAAATCCACACGGTCGCGATCGGCGATTACACATCCAACCCGCAGCTGACGCTGTTCCTGCAGGAACTGGCGAACAACAATCGCGGCGATTTCGTTGGCCGCGCGCGATGAGCGCGCAGAAAAAATATAGAGTGGCGCCATGAAGACGCGCGCCGACAGAGAGGTCAATGTCTTCAGCCTGAGCGCCGTCGATCTGTTCGCCGCCGCAATGGGCGCCTTTGCCCTGCTCGCCATCATCCTGCTGCCCTACTACCAGAAGGAAATTCGCGAGATCACGCCGGACAACGCCATTTCCGATCTGCTGCGCGCGGCCGAGGACAGTTCGGTCGAGACAGTCGAGAAGCGCAAGGCGCTGGAGGCCAAGCGCGCTGCATCCGTCCAGAATGTGTCGGACATCCGCTCGGAAGAGGAAAAACTACTCGCCAAATTGCGGGCGGAAGAAGCCGCGCTGAAGGAGAAGCAAGCCGCCGCCATCCCGGTTGCCCCGCCCATCCCCGAGCCGACGCCGGACCCCGAACCGGAGCCCTCGCCCGTCGAAACGCCCAAGCCGTCGACCGTCACTTTCCGCTTTCTGGGCATGAAGACGACCAAGGACGACGTCACCATCGCGCTCGATATGAACCGCTGCATGGGCGGTCACGAGGCGACGATCGGGCGGGCTGTCGCGCGGATCATTGATAGCCTGCAGGATAATCACGCAGTCAATGTCGTGGGCTTTCAGCAGACCGATAGCGGTCCGCGCACCACGCAATGGCCGCCGAGCGGTGGGCTGCGGCAGATCAATCAGCCCGGCACGCAAGCCCAGGCCAAGGACTTCGCACAAGGCCTGACGCGGCAGTTCGGCGGCTCTGCCTCCATGTTGGATGCTTTTGGCAAGCTGTTTTCCGGGCCGGGCGACGCAATCTTCCTTGTGTCTGACGGCCTGCCCAATCCGCGCGCCAATAATGGCCTGACGCCGGAGCGCTTGGTACGCGAGCTCACCCGGCTCAACGGTGGCCGCAAGGAGATCCACACCGTCGTCGTCGGCAATTACTTCGATTATGACGGCACGGTCGAATTCATGGAGGAGCTGGCCGCCGACAATGGCGGTGAGTTTATGGCGCTGGCGAGCGGTCGTGCTGGGGTGTGCGACTGATGGCAGAGCCAATTACAACATCCCTCCCCCGAGCACGGACGGCTTCATTCGACCGCGCTCCCCTCTCTGCAGGAAGAGGGACAAGAATAGTTTTGAACGTTAGGACAGTCTCATGAATCAGACCGAGAACATGCTGAAGCGGGCTTTCACCTTCATGGTCGCCATCGTGGCCGCGATTGTCGTGATCGGGCTGATCAAGTTTCTTGCGGGCGAAGGCTTGCGCGAAATCCTGCTGGACGACGACTCGCGCTCCTGGCCGCTCACCGTGCAGAACGTGATGTGGATCGCGCTATTTGTCGGCTTTGGCGAGTTGGTTCTGCGCTGGAGTGCCGCCAAGGACGAGGAGAGCCAGCTGAAGCGCGGCTATCTGCCGACGGACGGCCGCTCGCTCAATATGAGCGTGCTGGGCAAGATCCGCGACAGCATCGCGAGCCGCAAATTCGCGCGCAATGCTTTCCTGCCGCGGTTGATCAGCCGCACCATCGACCAGTACCGAATGAGCGGCGACAAGGGCGAGTCGCTGAGCGTGATGAACGCCAGTCTGGAGCTCTATATGCACGAAATCGACCTGCGCTATTCCATCCTGCGCTACCTCACCTGGCTGATCCCGAGCTTGGGCTTCATCGGGACCGTCATGGGCATCATGTTCGCGCTGCAATATGCTGGCGTTCCCGCCAATGCTGAGGCCGACGACTTCCTCTATCAGGTCACGCAGCGGCTGGGCGTGGCGTTTACCACCACGCTCCTCGCGCTGATCATGTCCGCCGTGCTCGTGCTGATCCAGAGCATGGTCCAAGCCAAGGAAGAGCGCGCGCTCAACGCAGCTGGGCAATATGCGATCGACAATCTGATCCTGCGTCTGGGAGCGGACCCTGACGCCGATCCGACCCTGCACACAGCAGTCCCGATGGCGGCCGAATAATGAGCGAGCCGACACAGGGAGGCTGGGAGCCGTTAAAGGACGATTTTGACGTCCGAGATGAGCGCCCGCCCTATGGCCGCTACGCCATCTACGCCGTTCTGCTGGGCGCGGTGGCGGCTGGGGCCATTTGGCTGGCCAGTCAAGTCGTGGTGTCCGACCCAGAGCCGCGAGAGCCGTTGATCGACATCGCGCAGGGTCCGCAGGTCGACCCCGATGCTCCGCCCCTCGGTGCGGACGAAGCTGCCTGGGTGGCCGCGTTGGAAAAGGATACGCTGCAGGGCTATCGCGATTATCTCGCCGAGTGGCCGGAGGGCAAATTCCGCGACAAGGCGCAGGAACAGATCGACCGCTACGACAACGAGGCGTGGGAGATCGCCCAGACCGCCGACAGTATTCGCGGCTATGAGGACTATCTGAGCGCTTGGGAAGACGGCCTTCACGCCGACGAAGCCCGCGCCCGCATCGCAGAGATCAAGGCCGCCGAAGACGCCCGCCAGCGCGCTGCGCGCGAGGCCCGCGAGGCCGAAGCCCGCGCCTGGAATACGGCGGCAAGCCAGAACACGGTCGCCAGCTATGAGACCTATCTCGCAAGCTTTGGCGCCGGGCCCAATGCGGATGAGGCGCGTTCGCGCATCGCCACGCTGCAGGCTTCTGCGGCTGACGAAGCCGCCTGGCAGGCGGCTGTGGCGGCCAACCGCGCGGATAGTTACCAGCAATATCTCACGGCCTTTCCCCAAGGCGCGCATGCGGCGGAAGCCATCGCTGCCATCGAGCGACTGCGCCCGTCCGTCGGGCGGACTTTCACCGACTGCAATGGCTGCCCGGAGATGACCGTACTCCCCTCCGGCAGCGATATACTCGGCGCGGTCCAGACTGACGACAAGGCGCGAAGCAACGAAAAACCCGCCCGGCCCGTGACGATCGGACGGCCCTTCGCCATATCCGTGCGCGAAGTGACGTTCGATCAATATGACGCCTGCGTTGCGGCGGGTGGCTGCTCATCTCGGCCGTCGGACAATGGCTGGGGACGCGGGTCGCGTCCGGTGATCAATGTCAGCTTCGCCGACGCGCAAAGCTACGCCCAATGGCTATCCAATTCGACCGGCAAGCCTTACGCCCTGCCGTCGGAAGCGCAGTGGGAATATGCGGCCCGGGGCGGTGCGGACGAGGTCTATCCCGGCGGTTCGCTGACCGCGCTCTGTGCTTTTGCGAACGGTGCGTCGAAGGAAACGGCTGTGCCCTATGCCAACCAAGCCTGCACCGATCCGGGTGTTGGGCGCACCCTGCCCGCGGGCACGCTGTCCGCCAATGGCTACGGCCTGCGCGACATGGTCGGAAACGCCCAGGAATGGACGCTGGACTGCAACACGCTGAACCTGCGCGACGCGCCGGTCGACGGCAGTGCGGACGCGCGCGGTTCCTGTGGTCAGCGCGTCGTGCGCGGCGGCTCCTGGTTCTCCGGTCCTGACGATCTGCGTATTTCCGCGCGGAGCATGCTGCGCCGGAATGACCGCAACGATTTCACGGGTTTCCGCGTCGTGCGCCGTATCGAGGGCTAGATTGCCACCCGAAAATGTGAACTCCCCATTCATGGTGCGCTCAGCCAAAAGCTGTTATGTGAAAGCCATGATGAAGAGCCTCCTTGCGACACTTCTGCTCACCACGGCCTTCGTGGCCGCGGCTGCCCCCGCCCCTGCCTATGCGCAGGTGACGGACCAGACCGACCAATCCGAAGAGGATTGGCGCAAGTCGCGCAAGAAGCGCGGCAGCTCCGACATCTACAAGACCAACCCGACCAATTCCGGCTTTGGCAACGGCGCACTGGGCGATGTGAAGCCCATAAGCCCGGTCGAGCGCCTGCCGTCAGAGTCGCGCCGCCACCTGATGAAGGAACGTGCCAAGGCCATGGCCGAAAGCGCGGATGGCAAGATTTCGGATGCCGAGTACAAGCCCTCTGAGGAAGCCAAATCCGACGAGCAGCTGATGCGCGAGGAGAAGGAAGCCTGGAAGGTCATCACGACTGATATTGAGGGCACCGGTGGCCAGGCGACGACGCCGAGCCAGGGCGGCCCGAACAAGGTCGCGATTGCGGGCCGCAACGGCACGGCGCCCGCGCCCGGATCGCGCGGCGGCTCCTCCGCCACGCTGCAGGAAATCATGGACGCCATCCGCAATGGCAACCGATCCGCTAATGGCAAACGTGGCTCTGAGCGCGGCACAGGCCGGACCGGCACCAGCCGTACGGGGTCGCCACTCGGTTCGCCACAAGGGTCTCCGAATGGCACGTCTCCGACCGGCTCGCCGCTAGGTGTTCCGACGGGCGTTCCCGGTGGCACATCCCGGACGGGTTCACCGCTCGGCGTTCCCATGGGCGCCCCAGGTGGGAGCTCCAGCGGTCAGTCCCCGACAGGCTCTCCTTTCGGTATTCCGGGCGGCATGCCCGGCGGCACGTCCAATGGCTCCTCGCCCGATGGCAGCCCTAACGGCAGCTCCGATGGCAGCCCAGACGGCTCGCCGGACGGTGGATCCATCGCCATTCCCGTCGGCTTCCCCGGCGCGGGCGGTTCCGGGCAGTCCGGCGACGGCTCCGACGGCGACAGCACCGATGGAGACGGCACCTCCGGCTCCGCATCGCAAGGTCCTGCATCGCAAGGTCCTGCTTCGTCCGGCAGTGCGCAGTCCGGTGACGGGTCCGAAGGCGATGGCTCTGGCGGCGACAGCGCGTCCGGTCGTCCAAACTTCCCCTTCTCCGGCAACCCTTATGGGACGGAGTCCGGCACATCGCCCAACGGTGTGACGGTGCAGACGTCCGGCACGGCTGCGACGGGCTCCTCTGGTCCGGGCGATGCGGACACGGAGAGCGACGGATCCGAGTTCTCCCCGCTGGAACGCATTCGCCGCGCCCGCGAGCAGCGCAGAGGTTCGCGCAGCGCGTCGGATTATGTTCTTGAAGAACGCTAGGGCGACCTAGCGAGTTCTGGTGTCGCCCGTTATGCGGGCGGCATGTCTGATCCCATCTCTCCCCGCATCGACCTCTCTGGTGAGGTCGCCATCGTCACCGGCGCGACCTCCGGGTTGGGCCGTCGCTTCGCGCGCGTCCTCGCCGCGCAAGGGGCCGCTGTCGCCATCACAGGTCGCCGCGCGGAACGGCTCGATACGCTGAAGGCCGAAATCGAGGCGGACGGCGGCACGGCCTATCCAATCGTGGCGGACATGTCCGACATGGCGCAAGTCGGGCTGCTGACGGAAACGGTGGAAGCCGAGCTGGGCATGCCGACGATCCTCATCAACAACGCCGGCATCGCTGACGGACAGCTCGCCACGCGCATGGAGCCGGAGTTCATGGAGCGGCTGATGACTATCAACCTCACCGCGCCCTTCCTGCTCGCCCGTGAGGTCGCCAAGCGCCTGATCAAGGCCAAGCGCCCTGGCCGTATCGTCAACATCGCTTCGGTCGCCGCCTATCAATATGACGGCAATGGCGCGGCGCTCTACTCGACCTCCAAGGCCGCGATTGCGCGCATGACGGAAACGCTCGCCGTTGAATGGTCGCGCTTCCACGTCAATGTCAACGCCATCGCGCCCGGCATTGTGGCCTCAGAAATGACCGATGACATGGCCCAGCGCATGAAGGTCGGAGACGACGCCGACGGCTTTTCCAAAGTCACCCGCCGCGGCCGCGTTCCCACACCCGACTGGTTGGACAGCACGCTGCTCTATCTCGTCGACCCCGACAGCCACGCCGTCACCGGCACCGTGGTCATCGTCGATGACGGCCAGCAGAATCGGTAGTCGCGTGCTTGAGCTGCGCCCGAATTGCGAACGCTGCGACACTGACCTGCCACCGGAATCGAGCGACGCACGCATCTGCTCTTTCGAGTGCACCTTCTGCGCGGATTGTTCCGACGGCATGAATAGCGTGTGTCCCAATTGCGCGGGCCAGCTGGTCATCCGTCCGACCCGCACGGGCACAACCCTTGCAAAGTTTCCGGCCAGCACCAAGCGTGTGTTGAAGTCTTCAAACCAGATGGGCGGAAGCCGTTCCCTAACGCCTATCAACGAAAGACCACAGGACTCTTTTCCTATTTGGGTTGACTCCGCGCTCTGAATTAGAACAAAATAGGAACAAGCGGACGGCTCCCCGCATGTGAGTGACGGTAACTTCGGAGTCGAATTGTGGCTGATCAGCCTGCCAGAGGCACTGCGTTCAACGACGTGTCGGGTGTGTCTTATGCGCGCCCGTCGCGCCCGCGGCCGAGCCTGCAAGTGCTGCATTCCCTGCCCGCGGGCGTGCGCAGGCAAGTGCGGCTGGCGGATGAGCCCGCGCCGAGCCATGCGCTGTCGATCCTGCCGGATGCGGGCGCGCCGACGCTGGAATGGGGACGCACGCACGAGGTCATGGGCTGGGGTGCGGACCGCTTTGCGCTGGGTGTGCTGAACGCCGCGCACCGTCTGCTCTCGCCCCACCCGCCGGTCTGGGTCGGCCGCTCGCGCGATGTCTATACGCTGCGGCCCGAAGCGCTGGGCGCGTTCATCCCGCCCGCCTCGCTGACGCTTGTGGATGCGGGCCGCCGCGCCGACATCCTCTGGGCGGCCGAGCAGATCCTGCGCGCGCCTGCGCAGACCGTGTGCGTCGTGCAGCTCTCCCAAGGTCCGAACCTCGCGGAGAGCCGCCGCCTGCAAGTGGCATCTGAAGCCGGCCGCTCCATGGGGCTCATCCTTATCGCGGGCCGCGCGCATAGCTCGACCTGCCAGACCCGCTGGGAATGCGACACGCCGGATGTCTGGCGCGCGGTGAAGAACAAGACCGGACCCGTCGGTGAATGGGCCATTCCAAATGTTGGTGGGCCGGAGGTCGCCGCCCCATGAGCGCGCCCAGCAAACGCTATCTCTATATCTGGTTGCCGCGCCTGTCGCTGGACCGGCTGGCGCGCGCAGAGGACGTGCGGCTGAACGGTCCCTTCGTGACCTGCCGAGAGGAGCGCGGGGCGTTTCGCGTGGTCAACGCCAACCCGTCCGCGCGCGAGCAAGGCATTGGTCCGGGTGCGAGCCTGGCGGATGCGCGCGCGCTCTGCCCCGACCTGCTGTCCGAGCCCGTCGATCCGCAATCGGAAGTAGCCCTGCTGCGCGCGCTCAGGCGCTGGTGCGACCGCTTCACGCCGAGTGTGGCGGTGGATGAGGCACCCCTGACTAAAGGCGACAATCCGGACGGGCTGCAACTCGACGTCTCCGGCGCAACGCATCTGTTCGGCGGTGAGGACGGCTTGCTGAACGAGCTGGCCGCAGGGCTGGCGGACCTGCAACTGTCTGCCCGCCTCGCCGTCGCCGATACACCGAGCGCGGCAAAAGCCTGGGCGAAATTTGGGGCCAAGCACGGACGCAGCACGTCTATCCCTGTCGGTGAGTCCAAGGCTTACTGCGCGAAGCTGCCCGTCGAAGCACTGGAGTCGAGCGCCTCCTACGACTTGCGCCGGGCGGGACTGCAAACAATCGGTCAGCTCTACGACATCAAATCCATCGAGCTGAACCGCCGTTTCGGGTTGGATGTCTGCACCCGGCTCGACAAGATGCTCGGTCGCCATCCGGAGCCGCTGCGCCTGCTCGCCATGAGCCGCCCCTTCGCCACCCGCATGACCCTGCCCGAACCGATCATGCACACCGAATCCGTCCAAGCGCTGCTGACCCGGCTTTGCACCTCGCTGCTGGCGCGGCTGGAGCGCGAGGGGCTGGGAGCGCGGGGATTTGCGCTGTCGGTCTGGGGGCCGGACGAGGATTGCAAAACGCTGGAGACCGGTTTTGCCCGCCCGACCCACAATGTGCGCGCCGTCGCCCGCCAGTTCGCCCGGCCGCTGGACGCGCTGCAAATGCCGTTCGGGGTAGAGCGCTTGCGGCTGCAGGCCTGCGCAGTGGCGGCGACCCATCCGCGCCAAGGCGTGCTGGACGAAAACGGCGCGGCGCAGGATGCGATGGACCGGTTGATTACCCTGCTGGGCAACCGAGTCGGGTTTGATTCCGTGCGCACGCCCTCGCCGAGCCAGAGCCATCTGCCGGAGCGCGAATGCACGAGCGTCGGCGTGACCATGGCGGGCGTCGACACGCCGGACTGGCCCGCGCGCCGCGCGCACCGCCCGCTGCGCCTCTTCGCGCCCGAGCGCATCCACACGTTGGAGCCCGGCGATCCGCCGCGCCGGTTTGAATGGCGACGCACCGTCTATGACCGCGCGTCTGTGTCCGCGCCTGAGCGCATCGCGCCGGAATGGTGGTCCGACCGGCCCGGACCTTTGCGCGATTACTGGCGAGTGGCGACCCACCAGGGTCAGACCCTCTGGCTCTCCTCCCGCCCCACCCTGCCGCACGAACGCGACTGGTCGGTGGCGGGCGTGTTTGCGTGAGAGATGTCACTTGAGCGTCGAACTCGACATCATGTCCAACTTCACTTTTTTGCGCGGAGCCAGCCACCCGCGCGAACTGGTGGAGCGTGCGATGGAGCTGGGGCTGCAGGCCGTCGCCATTGCCGACGTCAACAGCGTGGCGGGGATCGTGCGCGGCTGGGAGCCGATCAAGGAGATCACCGACGCGGGCGAGACGCCGCCTACGCGCTTCATCGTGGCGAGCCGGGTTGTGCTGCGCGATGGCACGACGCTGCTGGCTTATCCGCGCAACAAGCGCGGCTATGCCCGGCTCTGCCGCCTGCTGAGCGCGGGCAAGCTGAAGGAGGGCGTGGCCAAGGGGCAATGCGATCTGGGGCTGGAGGACGTGCTGCATTGGGCGCGCGAGATCATCTGGATCATGCGGGACGCGACGCCTGCTGCGCTGGATGCACTCGGAGATCTGCCGGAGCTGCATGTGGGCCTCGCCCCGCATTTCGATGGCCGCGACGAGGAGAGGTTCGCGCAGTTGGCCGAGCTGGCGGCCACCCACGGCCTGCCCCTCGCCTCACTCGGCAATGTCATCATGCACCGCGCGAGCCGACGCCCGCTGGCCGATGTGCTGTCCTGCATCCGCGAGAAATGCACCATCGACAAATTGGGCCGCCGCGCGCAGCTCAATGCCGAGTGCCGCCTGCGCGGACCGCTGGAGATCCGCCGGCTGTTCGCCGACTATCCGCACGCCGTGGAGGCCAGCGAGACGATTGCCGCCCGTGCGCGGTTCTGTCTAAGCGAGCTGAAATACAACTATCCCGACGAGGTGCTGGAGGGCGAGGCACCGATGGACCGGCTGCGGCGGCTGACCGAGGACGGCCTGCGCTGGCGTTTCCCCGACGGGGTAAGCGAAGCCAACCGCGCGCTGGTCGAGAAGGAATACGCGCTGATCGAGGCCAAGGACTACGCCAGCTATTTCCTGACCGTGCAGGATATCGTCGACTATGCGCGCGGGCGCGGTATCCTGTGTCAGGGCCGCGGCTCGGCGGCGAATTCCATTGTCTGCTACGCGCTCGGCATCACATCCGCCGGGCCGGACACGCTCAACATGATGTTCGAGCGGTTCGTGTCGGACGCGCGCGACGAGCCGCCGGACATCGACGTCGACTTCGAGCATGAGCGGCGCGAGGAAGTCATCCAGTATATCTACGACAAATTCGGGCGGCACCGCGCGGGTATCTGCTCCACCGTGATCCACTTCCGCGCGCGCTCCGCCATTCGCGAAGTCGGCAAGGCGATGGGGCTGAGCCAGGACGCGCTGGCGCAGCTGGCCGGGACTGTCTGGGGACATTCCAACCGCGGTCTCGACATGGAGCGGACGGAAAAACTGGGATACCGAACGGTCGATCGCCGCTTCGCCCTGACCATGAAACTGGCCGAGGAGATCATCGGTTTCCCACGCCATCTGTCGCAGCATGTCGGCGGGTTTGTTCTCACCGACGACCGGCTCGACGAGATGTGCCCGGTCGAGAATGCGGCCATGGCAGACCGCTCCATCATCGAGTGGGACAAGGACGACATCGACACCATCGGCATGCTCAAGATCGACGTGCTGGCGCTCGGCATGCTGAGCTGCATCCGCAAATGCTTCGATCTGCTGTCGCAATGGAAGGGCATACGCCACACGCTCGCCGATATCCCGGCGGACGATCCGGTGACGTTCGACATGATCTGCGAGGCAGATACCCTCGGGGTATTCCAGATCGAGAGCCGCGCTCAGATGAACTTCCTGCCACGCATGCGCCCGCGGCGCTTCTACGACCTGGTGGTGGAGGTCGCCATCGTCCGCCCCGGCCCGATCCAGGGCGAGATGATCCATCCCTACCTCAAGCGCCGCCACGGCAAGGAAGCGGTCAACTATCCGTCCCCCGAGCTGGAGCCCGTGCTGCGCCGCACGCTGGGGGTTCCGCTGTTCCAAGAACAGGCGATGCAGATCGCAGTGGTGGCAGCGGGGTTCAGCCCGTCGGAAGCCGACCAGCTCCGCCGCGCGCTGGGCGCGTTTCGCGCACCTGGCAAGATCGCGACCTTCAAGGCGCGGTTCATGGAAGGCTGCCTCGCCAAGGGCTATGACGAGGCGTTTGCGGAGCTGGTCTTCTCCCAGCTCGAAGGCTTCTCCGGCTACGGCTTCCCGGAGAGCCATTCGGCCAGCTTCGCCATCCTCGTCTACGCGTCGTGCTGGCTGAAGTGCCACCACCCGGAGGTGTTCTGCTGCGCGCTGCTCAACTCCCAGCCCATGGGTTTCTACGCGCCCGCGCAGATCGTGCAGGACGCGCGCCGCCATGATGTCGAGATCATGCCGATCTGCGTGGAGAACAGCTATTGGGACAATGTGCTGGAGCCGGGCCGCGACGGGCGGCTGGGCGTGCGGCTGGGCTTCCGGCAGATCAAGGGGTTGCGCCAGGCCGAGGCCGACTGGATCAGCGCCTGCCGCGGCAATGGCTACCATTCGGTCGAGGCCGTCTGGCGCAAGGCCGGGGTGAGCCGTCGCGGCCTCACGAAACTGGCCGAAGCCGACGCCTTTCACCTCACCGGCATGAACCGTCGGCAGGCTCTGTGGGAGGTCAAAGGACTGGGCGGGGCCAAGCCGCTACCGCTCTTTGCCCAAGCCGGCGAAGGTATTGTCGAGGGCGTGGTCAACCTGCCGCTGATGCGCGCGTCCGAGGAAGTCTATGAGGACTATATCAGCACGCGGCTGACCTTGCGCGAACACCCGCTGACATTCCTCAATGACGCGCTGGGCAGCACAGCCAAGTCCGACAGTCTGCGCGGGCGAAACAACAATAGCCGCGTCACCGTGGCAGGCCTGGTCGTCACGCGACAAAAGCCCGGAACGGCGTCGGGCGTCGTCTTCCTGACGCTGGAGGACGAACACGGTACCATCAATGTCGTGGTCTGGAACGCGCTGATGCAGGAGAACCGACCCGCCGTGATGGGCGGCCGCCTGCTGCGCATTCACGGCAAGATGCAGCGCGAAGGCATTGTCGTGCACGTCATCGCCGACCGGATCGAGGACGTGTCATACTTGCTGGAGACGCTCGGCGACTCCGGCGGGCGGGAGATCATCGACCCGACCCACGACAATGCCGACGAAGCCCGCCGCCCCATCCCGGCGAAGGAAACCGTCCGCAATGGCGGCACGCGGCGCAAGGCGCTGGCCAACCCAAAAGCGGAGACACGGGCCGAGCGCGCCAAGCGCAAGGCGGAAGAGCAGAAGAGCGGCGCGCGCACGGTGACGGCCTTCTACGCAGGCGGCGGCAACCACCCAAGGACACAGGCCAACAAGCTATTCCCGAGCCGGGACTTTCATTGAAGGGCCGCCCCTAGAACTTCGTCCAATACCCAATCTTATACCCGCTCTCTCGCACGCCGTTGCGCACGCTGACCGTTCCGACATAGCCGAGCTCCACATAATTCTGCCGCCACGCGCGCCAGACGGCGCTGGCTTCGACCTCCCAGCGCTCCTGCCGCGCGATGGGGATGCGCTCGAACGTGCCGGCTTCGACGCGCGCATAGCGGCCCTTGGCCAGCAACTTGGTCCGCGCCGTCGGGTCCATGCCAAGGGTGAGCTGCGCGTGGGAGCTGGCGTAGCGGCCGTCGAGCTCCATCCGGCCTGCCACCTGCAGTTCGGCGAAAGCATTGCGACTGAAAACGCTGCGGCTTTCTCCCCAGAGCGCCCGCGCCTCGATCGACGGCTTGCGGCTTTCCAGCGTCAGCAGCTGCACGGGTAGATCGATCCCGTCGATATAGCTGACGCTGATCGCCGTCGCGTGGCCTTCCCGGCGCGAGAGCTGATATTGCAGTCCCGCCGATACCGATGAGGGCTTGCTGAACGCCGCCTCGAGTCCGGGCGCGATGATCTGCGTATCCTGCCAATCAAACGCGCCGACGAGTGCAATGCGGTCGGTCAGGCCGAGATTGCCGTAGTTCTGAACGATTTGCTTTTTGTAGATGTCGAGCGCGACCGTCTCGCCGAACTCATCGACGGCCTCGCTGGCGGTCGAGACGACATAGCCGCTGATCAACTCGCCGTCCCATTGGGCAGGATTCCATGCGCTGGCGGACGCGGCAGACGCCGTGCCGAGCCAGACCGCCGCCACACACGCTGCGCAAAACCCTCTCACGTGGTCTCGTCACACTTGCGAAACGAGGCGTCAATACTCTGGGGTCAAACCGTACTCTGGGGTCAAACCGTCCGTTTGGCGCGGTCCGCCGCATTGGTCGCCTTGATGGCCTTGGCGGCGGCGTCCCATTGTTCATCGCCCCAGCTAGCGAGGGCAGCGAAGTTGCCGCCACTGGCATTGAACGCCGCGCCGTCGATGCCGATGGTCTGGCCGTTCACATATTCCGCGCCCGGTCCCATCAGGAAAACGGCGAGGTTGACCAGCTCGTGCATGCGTCCAATCCGGCCCATGGGATTGGACCCGTCCGCCGCCATCTCGTCCGTCGAGTCCGCATCCGGCGCGAGGCGCTTGGTCATGCCTTCGGTCGGGAAAGGCCCTGGCGCTATCGCATTCAGCCTGAGCCCGTAACGCGCCCACTCCACCGCCAGGCTCTGCGTCATGACGTTGATGCCGGCCTTGGACATGGCCGACGGCACGGTGAACGGCCCGCCGTTCCAGACCCATGTGGTGAGAATGGACAGCACCGAGCCCTTGTCGCCGGCCGCGATCCAGCGCTTGCCGATGTCGTGCGTCATGGCAAATGTGCCGCGAAAGACGATGTTGGCGATGGCATCAAACCCGCGGATGGAGATATCCTCTGTCCTCGAAATAAAGTTGCCCGCCGCATTGTTGACCAGCCCAGTCAGCGGGCCGTGCTTGGCCCAGATGAGATCGTTCATCTCATAAATCACGTCCGGCACACGGATATCGCAAGGGTGGGTGAAGACGTGGCCGCCGTGCATGTCCATGAGTGCGTCGGCCGTGTCCTTGAGCACACCACCGCGCCGTCCGCAGATGTGCACTTCGGCTCCTAACGACAGAAAGCCCTCCGCCATCTCGCGCCCAAGCCCCGTGCCGCCTCCCGTGACGAGAATACGCTCGCCGCTCATCAGCCCCTCGCGGAACATCATCTGGTCCATGTCCATAGTCTTCAGTCCTCTCGGTAGACGCGCTCCATTAACTTCGCCGCCCAACTGCGCGGCACGACACGCGATAGGGTTGCGGCCGCCCTGTTGGCGCCGCCCGGCACGGACAGCGCGCGAGTCGAAGCGGTGAAAGCGAGCAACGCGTCGGCAACCTCGCCCACATCGGCAAGATGGCTGTCCAGCGTCTTCAGCGCGGCCACGTCGGTCATCTCTGTTCGAATACCGCCCGGCGCAAATACACCGACGCTGACCTCACCCGCCCACTCCTCGCGCAGGGCCAGCGCGAAGTGGTGGAGGAAGGCTTTGGTGCCGGAATAGACGGCTTGGTAGGGTAGCGGCACCATGCCGGCCATGCTGCCGACGAAGATGAGGCGGCCACCTTGGAGCGGCCGGCGCAAGCCGCGCGCGAGGTGCGTGTTCGCCGTGGCATTCGTCGCGATCAGCTGCGCGTCGCGCTCCGCCGTGCCGTTGGTGAACGGGCCGACCTCCGTCACGCCCGCATTCAGGATCGCCGCGTCGAGCGGGCCGAGCGCGGCGCAGAACGTATCGACCGCGGCGGCGTCCGAAACATCCAGCACATGCGGTTCGATAGTCGGCCATCGCTTGGAGAGCTCCAGCAGCCTCTCCTCTCGCCGTGCGCAGGCCAGCACGGTCGCGCCGTCTTGCGCCAGCCGCTCGCAGGCCGCGCGTCCGAGACCGGAACTGGCCCCGGTGACGAGTATGCGCTGGCCGTTCATCGCCTCCTAGCCGTGCGGCGTGACGAGAAACTTCTGCCCGGTCTTCTTGGCGTTATAGATCGCCACGACGTCCGCCTTCAGCGCGTCATCCAGCGAAATCTCATCCGTGTAGTGAGACGCGAAAGTCGTGGTCAGCTCGTCTGCCACGCGCTGCCTCAGGCGCGGGACGATGTCCGGGTTCTTGGCGAGGAAGTTCGGCAGTAGCCATCCGCCAACACCCCACGCCATGCCGTAGCCGCGGGACAGCACCGTCGGCGATGTATCGAGCCCGCCGTAGAGATAGACCTGCTTGTGATGTACCGAGCCGTAGATCGAATAGGCACCCGGCGTGCGCGCCGCCGCGCCTTCCATGGCGGTGAGAATGTCTGACGCCAGCTTGCCGCCGCCCGTCGCATCGAACGCCAGCGTTGCACCAGTGGCGTGGACCGCGTCCGTGAGCTGGGCGATGAAGTCGTCATCCGAGCTGTTGACCACATGTTCCGCGCCCATGTCCTTGAGCAATTTCGCCTGCGCGTTCTTGCGCACGATATTGACCAGCGGGACATTGTCGGCCGCGCAGATACGGACCAGCATCTGGCCGAGGTTTGACGCCGCCGCCGTGTGCACGATGGCGCTGTGACCTTCGAGGCGCATCGTCTCCGGGAAGCAGAGCGAGGTCAGCGGATTGACGAAGCTCGACGCGCCGTCCTTGGCCGTATTGCCGTCGTGGATCGGCAAGCACTGCGTGGCGTGGACAACGCGGTATTCCGCATACATGCCGCCGCCCATTGCCGCGACCGTGCGGCCCAACAGCGGCTTTGCCATGTCGCCGTCACCGACCGCGACGACCGTGCCCGCGCCTTCATTGCCCAGCGGCAGCGCTTGACCGAGACGCCCTTTCATCATGCGCATGCCGAGCTTGCCGACCGGCGCGACCAGTGCGTCGCCATCATTCTTCGCACCGTCCATACTGGCATAGCCGAACATGACGCCGTGGTCCGACGGATTGATCGGGGAGGCTTCGACGCGGATCAGGACCTGGTCGCCCTTAGGCGTCGGCATGTCCTTTTCGACGATCTCCATGCGGAGCTCCCCATCGGTGACGGTGGAAACAAGCTGACGGTAGGTTTTAGGCAGATCTGACATGAGTATCCTTGGTGATGTTTCGCCGTGCCTAGCGTGGTCCCTGCGCCTTTGCTAGCGAGACGACAGACGATCACAAGATCGCAGAAATTGGGGAAAGACTATGAAACTCGCTGCCAAGATTGCACTCGTGCCGCCGCTGCTGCTCTCGCTGCTCATGGGGCTCATGAATCTGTTTGCGCCGGACCGCGCCGCAGAGGCGCTTGGCGGCTTTAGCGGATCAACGGAATTGGGCGCGGCGACCTTGCGCGCAGACCTCTCGGCCTTCTTCCTGACCGCAGCCATTGCCATTCTCGGCGCGCTATTCGCGGGCAAACGTCACTGGCTTTGGGCGGCGGCGTCGCTCTACGGCTTGGCGGCCATCGGGCGGATCATCGATGTGCTATTCACCGGGATGGGCGCAGGCGAGCTGCAGCCGATCATTATCGAAATCTTCGTCGTGATCCTCATCCTGTTTGCGATGCGGTCGCGTCCATCCTGAGAACTCGCGCGGCGCACGAACTCTCTTTACCACGCGCCGCTTTCGCGGCAGCCCCGATCTACGACTTTTGCAAGAGACCGCCCATGAAACGCCTGCTCCTGACCGCCGCCATAGCCGCCCTGCCCGTCGTCGCGTCTGCGGATATGCACAGCGCGCATGACCGCTCCGACTACACGCTGATCCATGCCGGTACCGTGTTGGCTGTTCCCGGACGCGCCGCGGAAAAGCGCCAGACTATCGTTATCCACGGCGGCGAGATCGTCGGCATCGAGCCAGGCTATCTGGAGGACGACGAGGCGATGATCATCGACGGGCGCGGGATGTTCTTCCTGCCCGGGCTGATCGACAGTCATGTACACCTGCGCTCTGACCGCGCGACCGGCAAGCCGGACGATGCGGTACGACTGGAAGCCGGAGATGTGGCATTGCAGGCGGCTGCCCACGCCAAGACGACGCTGATGGCGGGCTTCACCGCTGTGCAGGACGTCGGCGGGCCGAAGGAGATATTCGCCCTGCGCCGCGCAATCGACAAGGGGCTGGTGCCCGGTCCGCATATTCGTGCGGCAGGGTCCGCGATTGCAGCGACCGGCGGGCACGGCGACTTCCATGGCTTCAAGGACGACATTTTGGAGATGTATCAGTCGGAGACGATCTGCGACGGACCCGCTGACTGCCGCCGCGCGGTGCGCCAGGCGGTAAAGAACGGTGCGGACGTCATCAAGATCACGGCAACGGGCGGTGTGCTCTCCGACACCAATGCCGGCACGGGACAGCAGCTGCTAGACGACGAACTCGCCGCCATCGTCGAAACCGCTGCCACGATGGGCCGCAAGGTCACGGCCCATGCCCATGACAAGGACGGTATCGACGCCGCGCTGCGCGCGGGCATCGATTCCATCGAACACGGCAGCTTCATGGACCGGGAGACCGCAAGGCTGTTCAAGCAAAACGACGCCGTGCTGGTCCCGACCGTGCTCGCGGGCATGACCGTCGCGGAATGGGCGGAGGACCCCGACACTTTCCTCACGCCTAATCAGGTCAGAAAAGCCCGCGAAGTCGGCCCCGCCATGCAGGACATGGCAACGCTGGCTTTCCGCAACGGTGTGACCATCGCGTTTGGCACCGACTCCGGTGTCTCGGCTCACGGGCAGAACGCCAAGGAATTCCAATATATGGTCAAAGCGGGCATGAGCCCGATGGAAGCCATCGAAAGCGCCACCACGGTCGCGGCGAAGCACATTCAACTATCCGACGTCATCGGCACGCTGGAAGCTGGCAAATATGCCGATATCATCGGTCTGGACGGCAATCCGCTGGATGACGTCGCCGAGCTGATGAGCGTCGATTTCGTTATGAAAGGCGGCACGGTCTACAAGGGACCGGCGGGGACACGGGCGAAAAAATAACGCCTAGAGGCTTCCTCGCCTGATCCGGCGCTTCTCGCGCCGCGTCGGCACGCCCTTCTGCCGCAAGCCACCATAGCGCATCCGCCCGAGCACTTCGGCGGGATTGGGGAGGTCGCCCGACGCCTTGCGCACGGTCGCTTTCACCTTTTCGAACTGCATGACGTTCTCGATGCGGCGGTTCAGGAACGCACGGCCGTCCGGCTTGTCCGGCAGGCTATCGTTCAGCCAGATCGGCGCGGTGGACGCGAGCACACCTGAGAGCACCGCGCGTTTGGAATAGAAGTTGGCGTCTGTGCTGGTGTCGCCAATGGCACCCCAGATCATGTCAGCGGCTGCCCAGGTCACCTTGGCCGCCGTGCCGAGACCATCCGGCAAGCTAAGCCGGCCCTGTGCGCGGCGAGCGGCTTCCTCATGGCGACCGATCTGATCAAGGCGGATGGCGACGCCTTCGGTCACGCGTTCGCGGATTTTCATGGAGGCAAGATCGAGCGCTTCGATCTGGACGCGCGCCTCGGCGTCCATGCGGCCGGACCAGTAGGCGATGAGTTCCACAGCGCCGTCCGGAAAGTAGAGCGCATCCGCGCCGTCCGGCAATCCGGCATCGGTGGCCGCCTTGGCCATCATGGCGTCGGTCCAGCCGTCGAAGGCCGCCGCGCCAAGGGCACGGTCGAGGATGGCGTTGCGGGCGTCAGTGGGGCTCATGACTTTACTTACGCAGCACGGCGCAGAATGGTCCGCTTGAACCAATTCTTGATCACGCCGACCCCGCCGCCCGACAGCACGCCGAAGCGGAAAATGCGCGCGCAGAGCCACATCACGCCGACGACCGAAGCCAGCAGCAACGCCAGCGACAGCAGGATCTGCCAGAGCGGCGGATCGCTCGCCAGACGGATCATCATCGCAAAGGGCGAGGTCAGCGGGAAGATCGACGCGAACACGATGGGCGGGCTGTCCGGCGCGAGGAAGCCGAACTGGATCGTCAGCATACCCGCAAACATCAACATGATGATCGGCAGGGACAAAGTCTGCGCGTCCTGCATCGATTGCGCCAGTGCACCCAACGAGATCAGCACCGTCGCATAGAGCATATAGCCCAGCACCAGATAGACGATGCTGATTATAATCGTGCTCAACGGGAAGGCTTCGCGAATGGCCTCGACCTGCTCAGCATTGCCGAAGAATAGAAAGCCTATAACGGCGGCTATCCCGACCAAAAAATAGGGCGCGAGGCTCGCCAGGGTCAGCATGGCCGCACCGAGCATCTTGCCCAACATGATCTCGGAAAACTTCGCACTGGCCAGCATCATCTCCAGCAGCTTGTTCATCTTCTCCTCGATCATCGAGGTCAGCAGGGCGAGCGACCCGGCAAAGATGGTCATCAGCAGAAAGATTCCGAGCGCCGCGCCGACGATATAGGGAGCCCGGTCCCACATGGAGACAGCCTGATCTTCCCCGCCGTCCTCCGACGCCTTGGTGGGGTCGAAAACCGCGACCCTGACCCGGTCTTTCAGGGCTTCGTCATAGTCGGCCTTGGTCAGATCCGTCTGCGCGAAGAAGCGCGTCTCCGCGAGGTCGCGCAGATAGCGATTGAGCAGGCGCTCGGCGGGCGCGTTATTGAAGTTGCGCGTCCAATATTCCGTGATGGGCGCATCTTGCGTCCCCTTGATCACGATGACGCCGTTGAGCGGCACGGTCTTCTCGCCAAAGGACACAGTCTTGTCCCCGTCGAGATAGGGACGCAGATCTGCGAGCGTATTCGCGGGCGGATCGACCAGGAACAGAGAGCGTTCCGGCAGATCGACCTGGTCGGCGCCGGCCGCATTTCGACGTCGCAGCTCCTCTATCCCGGCATCCGCGCCGTTGTCCTCGACGAACGCCTCGAACGCCTCCTGCTCCGACTTCGGCAGCAACATGCCGAGCGCAGATACGGCAAGCTCTCGCCGACGCTCATATTCCCGCTGCTCGAACTCGATGAGCTTTTCGCCGTGGTAGTTGGTCTGATCCAGTATGGTCTCAAATTTCGGTGGCGACAGGTCGATATCCGACTGCGCGTAGAGAAATCCGCCGACGGCGAAGATGACGGGAAAGAGGAAGGACAGCCAGAAACCCCAGGTCTTCACATAGCCAACGAAGTCGCGCATCGCGATCAGCCAGACACGGCGCATGCGCGGCAGCGGGCTGGTGGGGTTGGGCTCACCGACGGGGATATCGACAGGGGCGTCTCTCTTGACTGCGATATCCATCAGGCGGCCTCCTCAACGACGGGCGCGCTCGCCTCGAGCTCCGCACGCACCTCTTCGCCGACAAGCGCGACGAAGGCCTCATGCAGGCTCGCGCGCATCGGCTCGAACCGCGTCAGCCGCACACCGGCCTGCACACAGGTCTCAAGAATATCCGGCACTTGGGCCGACCGCGTGAGCAGCAGGTCGAGCGCGCCGTTTTCCGTGCGCTCCAACTCTTCCGCAAATGGGCGAACGGCGTCCATCAATCCGGAGTTCTCGCTGTCCATGACGACGCGGCGCGGGGCGTGGTCGAGCGCCTCGGCAACGGTGCCGTCGAAAACCTTCTCCCCGCGCGCCATCAGCACGATGCGGTCGCACAGACGCTCGGCGTGTTCCATGACATGGGTGGAAAACAGGATAGTGCGGCCACGATCCGCGATTTCGCGCACCATTTCTTCAAGCACTTTCTGATTGACCGGGTCGAGACCGGAAAACGGCTCGTCGAGCACGTAAAACTCTGGGTCATGGGCGATGGCGGACAGCAGCTGCACCTTCTGCGCCATGCCCTTGGACATGTCCTTGTTCTTCTTCCGCTTGGCATCGCCGAGGCCGTAGCGGTCCAGCAGCTGATCCGCCGTCATGAAGGCATCGCGTTTCGTCATGCCGTTGAGCCGCGCCATATGGGCAATCGATTCGCGCGCATTCTGCTTTTTGTAGAGCCCGCGCTCTTCGGGCAGGAAACCGATCCGCCCAAATGTGGCCTCGCCCGGTTGGCCGCCAAACAGGCTGACGGAGCCGCTATCGGGTTTCACATAGCCCAGCGCCATACGCAGGCTCGTCGTTTTGCCGGCGCCGTTGGGGCCCAGAAAGCCGACGATTTCGCCTGGCGCCACATCGAAGCTGACGCCTTTTACTGCCGGGACTCCCCCAAAGGTTTTGGACACGGAGTCCATAGACAGGATGGATCGGGCAACAGTCATGAGCTGTCTCGTGCCTTATCGTTTTTCGATATTCAAGCGAAATAGGCGGCGACACCGGGAAGCATCGCCAAGTCCTACCGCAGGATGAGGAAACGGTCATATAGCCGAAAGGCAACCGCCCCAGTCTTGCCCCTTTGCCGCCCGATTTGGACGGCCTTCTGTGTCTCCCGGCGGCGTTTCCCAAAAACCCACAAGCCGCCACAACTGGAGAGACACAATGACAAAGACCAAAAAAGCACTCGCGATTTCGCTTGCCGCCGCCCTGCCGCTGGCACTCGCCGCCCCGGCTTTCGCGTGCGACAAGACGGATCAGGCCAAGCTGCAGAACGCATCGGCCGTAACCTATGTGGCCATGCTGCCGACCGAGGTTGCGTCTTCGACCGCGACGCCTCCTGAAACGACTTTGGAGACTAAAAAGGTCGAGAAGGACACGAGCGAAGACGCGCTGACGACGACGCCGAATTCCGACGTCGCAGGCGAAGTCGAAATATTCGAGCCCGGCCTGAACGAATATGGCACGTCGCTGGAGACGACCGAACCGGGCGAGTTCATCATCGAGGGCGAGGTCGAGACGTCCGAGGACGACGCGGAAACCGATTATTCGGTCGGTGAAGGCGAGGAGACGGACTCTGAGCTGGAGACCGATGAAGACGAAGCGTCCGACAAGCTCGACGAAGATCCGCTCGACTAGCGACACCCTCGCTTCATCAGGGACTTGCGGGGTCCGTGACGGAATGTTCATGCAACATTTCCCGAGCTGGCCCCGTTTAAACCCCGCAAGTCCGCGCGCGATCCAACCCTCCCTCTTCAAGACGGATCTCGCGCGGATTTGCGCCAAATCGGCGCCGGACGCCTCGTCGCGATGACCGCAACGTCCAGGCGCGCGCCACCAGTTTCGAAAGGAAACATCATGAGAACCATTCTAGCCACAACCACAGCCATGCTCGTCGCCGCCGCAGCCCCCGCGCTCGCCGGCGATCAGGACAAGAGCGACATGGTCGACACGGCCGCGACCATGACCATGGACGCCAAAATGCAGAAAAAGCAGGCCATGGACATGAAGACGACCAATATGATGGCGGCGAAATATGCGACCGACGGCGGTCCATTCGACATGATCGACACCAATGCCGACGGCCAAGTCGACTTCACCGAGTTCTCCACTTTCATGGAGACCAAGGGCTATGACGCGACCGACTCCGCCAAAGAGTATGTGAAGCTGACCGGCGGATCGAGCGACGTCATCACGGACCGCACCTTTGCGGGCGTGGACATCGCCAATATGCCGCACAAGCATCTGGACGACGGCACAGTGCACAACATGGACGACACGCAGTCGGCCGCCATGGGCATGACGACCACCATGACGACAGAGCCCGTCATGACGACCCAGCCATCCGCCGTCCTAGGCTCGACCATCACGACGGACAGCATGACCGTCAGCAGCCCGGTCAGCCTTAGCTATTCGAACGACTACGGCGTTTTTGGCGACTACGACATGAACAGCGATGGTCGCGTGGACTTCAACGAGTACCGCAAGGCCCGCAGCAAGACCGGCATCACCACGACCGCCGCCGCGCAGGAGTTCATCCGCTTCACCAACGGCCAAAGCGACTTCGACGAAATCCGCTTTCAGATCGCAGCCAGCGAAGACGTGCTCAACCGCGGCTACTTCCGCTCAGAGCCGCGCCTGTAAGCGGTCGATACGCTCAACGAGTTAGGGGCCCGTCGCGCAAGCGGCGGGCCTTTTTTCTTGGCCCATGAGCGTTGTACTCTGCATTTGCGGCTACCCCGTGGCAAAGCCTACGCCGCGAGAACCCTTGCCTAGTCGTTCGAGGAAACCACCCGTAGAAAGGGAGCCTGTGGCCGAGCAATCGGCTGTGGCGTGGAGACTGGTTGCGTCGGCGCCTCCTCCAGCACGCGCAGGAATGGCTTACCAACTGGCGGACGCTCCGGTTCTGGCTCCGGAACAGCATCCGTCACGTCATTCTCGAAATCCTCATCCAGCTGACGCACGCGAGGCGTCCACTTCTGCTTTTTCGATTTGAAGGACGAGCGCGGCCTGGCCTTGCGATCGTAGCGTGGGCGGGAGATCTCCTCTTCGAAGTCGTCCTCAGGCTCAGACCCCTCCGCCTCCACCTTCGGCCTCTTGCGCAGATCTTTCACCTTGCGGTTCATACCCGCCACGACGCGTTTCTGCGCGGATGAGAGCGCATCGCCGGGGCGGCCGAGCTCGGGATTGCCAAAGGCAGAGCCGAATTTGTCGAGCCGCTCGGACACGCTTTCAGAGAACTCGGCCTCGAACTCGCTGATCTCGCCCTTTTCCTCCAGCGTGCGGCGGAGGCGTTCGAGCTTGCGTGCGGCATTGCGAGCGGAACGTTCGCGCGCCTTACGCTCTTTCTCGCGCTGCTTGTCCAGCGCAGCGTCACGCGCTGCCTGCTCGGCTTGCCACTGCTGTTTATCATAGTCGGACACACGGAACATATAGCGAACAGGCAACGACACGCCAAGGGAGAAACATTTACACCACTGTCCGTCTGCGCCACGTCAGTCCCATGCCTGCTTTCAACCCCGTACCCTCTGATCACATCCGCGCCGAGTTCAGCGCAGCGCTCTCACGTCTCTACCGCGAGGAAGTGCCCGCCTATGGCACGCTTCTCGACATCGTCGCAGACATCAATGGCGAGGCACACGACCCAAGACTCGGGAGCGAACGCCACGGCGCCATACGGCTGGGGCAAGCCTCCGAGCTCGCCGATATCGCCCGTCTCTTCGGCGCGATGGGCATGGAACCCGTCGGCTATTACGATCTGGGCGTGGCGGGACTGCCGGTGCATTCCACCGCATTCCGCCCGATCACTGAAGACGCTTTTGCCGTCAGCCCCTTTCGCATGTTCACCAGCCTTCTGCGGCTGGAGATGATCCGGAACGAGGACCTGCGCGAGACAGCGCGCGAGGCCCTGCGCGGGCGCGACGTGCTGCCCGAACGCACCCGCGAACTGCTGGAGAAGTCTGAGTCCGATGGCGGGCTACGCGACAGCGATGCGCATGACTTCGCGCACGGCGCGGTGGCCGTCTTCGCCTGGCGACCGCGCGCGCGGGTGGACCTGTCGCTCTATCGTCAGCTGCTCGACACTCACCCGCTGATCGCAGACATCGTCAGCTTCGCCGGGCCGCATATGAACCACCTCACGCCGCGGGTCGCCGATATCGACGCCGCGCAAGTCGCTATGCGCGACTCGGGGCTAGAGGCGAAAGAGATCATCGAAGGCCCGCCCGCGCGCCGCTGCCCGATCCTGCTGCGCCAGACGGCCTTTCGCGCACTGTCCGAGCCTGTCTCGTTCAAGACGGCGGACGGCTGGGAAAAGGCCGACCATACTGCGCGCTTCGGCGAGATCGAACAGCGCGGCGCCGCGCTGACGCCCAAGGGCCGTGCGCTCTATGATCAGTGCCTAGCGGAAGCCAAGCAGTCCGAGCGCGAACATGACCGCGCCATGTCGGATGCCTTCGCCGCCTTCCCGGATGATTGGAACGTGATGCGCGACGACGGGCTCGCCTATTTCGGCGCCGACGGAGCTCCCCTCACCTATGAGGATTTCCTCCCCGTCTCCGCAGCCGGCATCTTCCGAAGCAATCTGCGCCAGAGCGACACGGCAGTGATCGCGGGCGAAGGCGACCAGGCGGAGTTCGAAGCCGCCATGGGCAAGCCCGTGCGCGACATGTTCGCGCTCTATACAGCGGCGCGCTAGCGGGTTCCCGCCTCTCGCTCGGCCTCGCTCAGGCCGTCCCACCACTCCGCGTAATAGGTGTTCTTCGGCGCCTTCCGCAGCACGTCCTCTTTGCCGTCTGTCCACCAGACGGGCCCGCGTTCGCCGAGTGCGACCTTGGCCGCATGAACCCGGGACCGTGCGGCCGCGAGCGCCTCCGCATCATCCCGAAAGCGGTGCACATCGCGGCGCGCGTCCATGAGGTCTTTCACCAGCCCCTTGCGCTCATTCTCAGCCAAATTTGGATTGGTCTTGCGCCAGAGCCGACCCTTGGAAACGAAATAGCGCCCATCCGGCGTGTGCGGAAATCGGCTCACTTCCGCAATGCGTCGAGCCGCGCACGCTCCGAATCTGACAGCGGCGCAGGCACATCGGCGCGGCTCCCACGCGCTCTCACCATCCAGATCAGCGCCCCACCGACAAGCAGCAGCGGCGCAAACCAGAGGATCAGCGTGTTGCGCTGCACAGGTGGTTTGAGCAGCACATAGTCGCCGTAACGGTCACGCATCAGAGCGGTGACCTCGGCTTCCGACTTGCCGGATGCAAGCTCCTCGCGGACGAGCTCACGCATATCCTCGGCCAGCTCCGCATCGCTCTCCTCGATGGATTGGTTCTGGCAGACAACGCAGCGCAGCGTCTTGCCGAGCGCGCGGGCGCGGTCCTCGACGTCCGCGTCTGCCGGCGGCGCGGCGAACAACAGCAATGTGACGAGCAGCGACTTCATGGCAAAAGAGCTACGCTACTCCCGGCGCAATATCCACTCGGTCAGCGCATTACCGGTCCAATGCGACATGAAGCCAGCCTTGACCGTCGCCGGATCATACGGCCCCTCGACCCATTCGGTGAAGGTAATCGGACCATGCTCTTTGTCATATTTCAGATATTGCTCGAAGAAATAGTCGAGCATGCCGGTCTTTCCATGGCGCACATGGAGGTAGCTGAATGAGAGCTGATCCAGCGCTTCCTCGATCGTGTCGCCCATTCGAAAGTGGCGGTAGAGCACGCCCATGATCCCGGTGCGGTCCGCGCCCGATTTGCAGTGCATCATAGCCGGATATTCGATCTCCTCGAACAGGGCGCGCGTGCCAAGGATGCGCTCCTTGGAGTGAACGTCGCGCGAATACATGCGGTAGTTCACCAGGTCGATACCATGCGCCTCGCAGGCTTCCTTCTCCAGCAGGTAGAAGCCCTTGGGGCTCGGCCCGCGCAGATTGACGATGGTCTTGATGCCCTCGCTGGCCAGCGTCGCTATGCGCTCGGGTGAGGGCTGATTCTCGCGAAACATGCCGCCGCCGATGTCGTGGCGATTGGCGAAGCGCTTGCGCAGAAAACCGTGATCCCCCCACGTCAGATCGTAGCGGGCCTGTTTCCGGTCAGCCGGGTCGTTGAGATTGAGAGGTTTGTAGTCCATGGCGTGTGCGTGCGCCGCTAACAGGGAGAGCTCACGTGTTCAAACGCGCAATGCGCTCCACACCCATGCAGGCTGTCATTGGCGGGCTCGTCGCGCTCTGGATGACACTCGTTAAATACACGACGCGCTGGGAGGTTGAGCACCCGGAGCGCGCTCAGCCGATTATCGACGGCGGTCAGGGCCTGATCGCGCTGACCTTTCATTCGCGCTTCCTGCTGCTGACCTCCGCATGGCGGCGCGGCTATCAGCAGCCGCATGTGCTGATCTCGCGCTCGCGCGACGGCGCGGTCGTCGCCTGGACCTGCCGCTGGCTCGGGCTCGACGTTGTGCGCGGATCGGCCAGGAATGCAGCCAAGACCAAGGTCAAGGGCGGCGGCAAGGCGGGGCGAGAGATCGTCGAAGCCATTGCGGGCGGCGGCTGCGTGGTCATCACACCGGACGGGCCGAGAGGTCCGCGTCAGCGCGTCCCGGCGGGTCCGTTCCGCCTCGCGCGGATGACCGGCGCACCCGTTCTGCCCTGCACTTTCGCCGTGTCCAAGGCGAAGCAGTTCAATAGCTGGGACCGCTTTGTGCTGCCCCTGCCCTTTGGCCGCGGTCGGATCATCTGGGGCACACCGGAACGGCTCGCACCGGACGCCGATGACGCCGCCCTGGAGTCCGCGCGCGCGCGTGTTGAAGCCGAGATGAACGCGCTGCTCGCCAGTGCGGACACCGCTCTCGGACGACCGGAAGTGCTGCCGGCATGAGCCCGCTGCTCTATCGATTTGTCAGTTCCCTGGCCGCGCTCGTCCTGCCGTTGTGGCTGCGTCGACGGGCTGCACAGGGCAAGGAAGATCCTGCGCGGTTGGGTGAGCGCTTCGGGCGCACCGACGCCGACCGTCCGCCCGGACAACTGATCTGGCTGCACGGCGCGAGCGTGGGCGAGACGCAGATGCTGCGCCCGCTGATCGACCGCCTGCTGGAAACCAAGGGCCGACACGTGCTGGTCACATCCGGCACGAAGACATCCGCCGAACTGCTGGCCAAGCAGCTGCCCGCACGCGCGATCCACCAATATCTCCCGGCCGACACGCCGCACGCGACGGCGCGGTTCATGGCCTATTGGCGACCCGATCTGATGGTGCTGGCCGAGAGCGAGATCTGGCCCAACCTGATCTGGACGGCGCAGCGATCCGGCGCAAAACTCGCGCTGATCAATGCGCGCATGAACGCCAAGTCCGTCGCAGGATGGCGAAAGCGGCAGAAACTGGCCGAGTCGGTCTTCGGCGCCTTCGACACAATTCTGGCCGCCGACAGGAGCACGGCCGATGCGCTCGCGTCTATTGCCATGCGCGATGTGCCGGATGTCGGGAGCCTAAAACTGGATGCCTCCGCTCTGTCTTTCGATGCAGAAGCTGCCGAGTCGATCCGCGCCCAACTGCGCGGCAAAGCCTGGCTCGCCGCCTCGACGCACGAGGCAGAAGAAAACGCGATTCACCGCATCCGCGCGCAGATCGAAGCACCCGTGATCTGGGTCCCCCGTCACCCCGCGCGCGGCCCTGCAATTGCCGCCGCGACCGGACTGCCCCTGCGTTCGCGCGGGGAACGGGCCAGCGCGGACGGCTATATCATGGACACTCTGGGAGAGATGGGTCTTGCATTGGCAGCCAGCGAAGTCTGCGTCATGGGCGGCTCGTTCGACGAGAGCCTGCTCGGCCATAATCCGCTGGAGGCTGCGCGCGCCGGTGTGCCGGTCTTGACAGGACCGCACCGCCTCAGTTTCAAGCCGCTCTATGACGACATGCTCCAAAGCAACGCGGTGATGGCCGTCGATGAGATGACCGCGCCCGCGCATATACGTGCCGGGCTGGACGGCACATTGTCGGACATGGCCGCGCGTGCATCCGAATTTGCGGCGAAGCAGTCGGGCGCGCTGGACCGCACGGTCGCCGAGCTGGAGGCTTTGCTGTGAGGCCTGCCCCATGAGACCACCGGAATTCTGGAACTCACCCGATGGCCGGGAGGGTGCGCCGCTGCTGCGCCTGCTGCTGCGTCCGCTGGGCGCCATCTACACTTGGGCGGGCCGCCGTCGGCGCGCCAAGGCCAATCCGCTCGACCCTGGCGTACCCGTGATCTGCGTCGGCAATGCGACGCTGGGCGGAACGGGCAAAACGCCAGTCGCGATCTACCTGCTGCAAAGCCTGCGCCGCATGGGTGTCGATGCCTATGCGCTCACACGCGGCTATGGCGGGCAGTTGAAGGGGCCCGTCCCGGTCTCGCGCGGCCACAGCGCGGAAGACGTCGGCGACGAACCGCTGCTGCTCGCCCGTGCCGGACCCGTCTGGGTTGCTGCCGCCCGTGACGAAGGAGCGGTAGCGGCCGTGAGCGCGGGCGCGGACTGCCTCGTGCTGGATGATGGCCACCAGAACCCGCTGGTGAAGAAGACGCTTTCGCTGCTGGTCGTCGATGCGGAAGTGGGCTTTGGCAATGGCTGCGTCGTGCCGGCTGGACCCTTGCGCGAACCGCTTGCGGACGCATTGGAGCGCACGGACGCCGTCATATTGATGAAGCCCGAGCCGACCTACCGGATCAGCGACCGCCTGCGCGAACAGCTGTCCGGTCTGACCGTCATACCCGCCTATCTCGCGCCGAAGTCGGAGCCACCCAAGGGCAAGCTCTACGCCTTTGCGGGCATCGGGCGGCCTGACAAGTTCTTCGACAGCCTGCGCCGCATGGGGGCTGATCTGGTCGAGGCCGTTCCATTTTCCGACCATCACAAATTTACTGATACCGAGGTCGAGGGGCTTTTCGTGCTGGCATCCGAGTATGACGCCGCGCTGATCACGACGGAAAAGGACTATGTCCGCCTGCCGGGCGGTTACCGACGCGGCATCCATGCTTTCCCGGTTGAAGTCCGGTTCGAGGACGAGCTGACCCTGCGCCGCCTTCTCCACCCCATTATCAGCGCCGCCACCCCTTGAGCGATGACATCAAATTCAGCCACCGCGTCGAAGCCTTTTTCTACGATGCGGTGACCGGCCTGCTGCGCCGTCTGCCCTTCGCTTGGGTGAGCGCTGCGGGCGGCTTTCTGCTGCGTCTGCTCGGCCCGCTTAGCTCCAAGCAACATGTCGCGCGCACAAATCTGCGCATCGCTTTCCCGGACGCGTCCGAGCCTGAGATCAAAGGGCTACTGCGAGACCAGTGGGATAATCTGGGCCGGACCTTCGGCGAGTTTGCGCTGACCGACCGCATCCGAGCCTTCGAGAGTGACGCCCGCGTCACGGTCGAAGGCCTGGACATCTTCTACGCCCACGCGCCTGCCATTCTGATCAGCGGTCACTTCGCCAATTGGGAGGTCATGGCGACTGTGCTGACGCAGAGTGAGCAACCGGTCCGCGTCACCTACCGCAAGATCAACAACCCGCTAATCGACCGCCGCGTGCGCGAACAGCGCGAAGCCTACGGCACACAATTTCTCGTTCAGAAGAGCACGCACCGCGGCGGGCGGGAGCTGTTCACGGCCCTTCGGAGCGGCGAGAGCATCGCCATTCTCAATGACCAGAAGTTCAATACAGGGCTGGAGCTGCCGCTCTTCGGCGCGGCCGCCATGACGGCGCAGGGCGCTGTTCGGCTGTCACTGAAAACCAAGCGCCCCATCATTCCCATGGGCGTTACCCGCGACCGCGACCGGTTCCATGTGCGCTTCTACCCGCCGCTGGAATGGGAGCGCATCGGCGCGCGTGATACGGATGTGGAATCGGGTGTGCGCGCCGTGAACCGATTTATCGAGGACCGGATTCGCGAAGCGCCAGCACAATGGTTCTGGGTCCATCGTCGCTGGCCGCGAAAGCACTATAAGTGATCATCCGCGGCGAACAGCCGGGTGATATTGCGGCGATCTACGCCGTCACTCAGGCCGCTTTCGCGCCTATGCCATTTTCATCCGGGACGGAGGGACCGATCATCGAGCGCCTGCGCGAGGACGGCGATTTGACGATCTCGCTCGTGGCAGACGATGCGGGAGAGATCGTCGGGCACGTTGCGTTCTCGCCCGTGTCCATCGCAGGTGAGGTCGACCGTCTCTATGGTCTCGGCCCAGTCTGCGCTGAGCCGTCGCGGAAGAATTCCGGAATTGGCACCATGCTCATCAAGGAAGGCCTGTCGCGGCTGCGGGCGCTGGACGCCAAGGCCTGCGTGCTGGTCGGCGATCCGAACTATTACGCGCGCTTCGGCTTTGTCGGCGACAGCGGGCTGACCCATGGCAGCGTGCCGTCGCCTGCGGTGCAGGGATTGTGGCTCGACGGCCGGCCACGCGTGGGCGAGATTGTCTATGCGCCTGGCTTCCGGCGTTAGCTGGGGCTACCGATTTAATCCGCTCTCCACAGGTGCGCCAAATTCCTGCCCCATTCGCCCGTCAGTGTGATCGCAATGGGGGGCACGGAATGAGAGATCCAATGCCCAATAGAATTCTTCCCGCGATCACCGCGGTGGCCGCACTCGGCTTCGCACTCGCCGCCGCTCCGGCCTATGCTCAAGACAGCATGAGCGAGGACAAAGCCGCCGTCATGGATGCCGCCGAAGAGACGATGGAGTCAGCCGAGGAGGTCATGGAGGCCGCCGAGGAACTGAACGCGCCCGACACGACAGCCGAACCCGTGATGGCCGACGATGCCATGATGGGCGGCGAAGCGACCATGAAGGACGGCACCGTCAAACCCGTAACGACCATGGACGGCAAGGACGCTGTCATGAGCACCCCCATATCCGAAACGCCCGCCCCGGCTCCGACACAGGCACAGACAGCTCCCGTCTCGTGCCCGTCCGGAACAACGGCCCAGAGCAATGGCACCTGCATGGTGACCGGCGACTGGAAGGGCTAACGGTTAGGGGGTCGGCCGAGCCAACAGCGCCCCGGTTCCGGTCGGCCTCCGCTCTTCGCTAAGCCGCGCCCCGCGTTGCGTCATAGCGGTCGAATTCATGCGCGATGCAGCGCTCGATCAGCTTGCGCCAGACGGGTTCGGCAATGTCCGCAGACAGCCCGAGCCGCTCCGACTCGGTCAGCACCTTGGCCACGACATCCTCGATCCGCGCCTCGTCATAGACGGCGTCGCGGTTCGGTTTGATGCGCGCGGCTGCATTCATATAGCCTTGGCGGATGACCAGCAGCCGCACCAATTCACGGTCGAGCGCGTCCACGCCCGCGCGCACATCGGTCATGGTGCGGCAGTCTTCGGGAGCCGGCGTCATTGCGCGACCGCCTCGTCTTGCCAGCGCGTAAGCAGTTCGGGATCGAGATTACGCCCGCGCCATTTCAGCCGCCAGCACAGATGCGGGCCCGTGGAACGCCCGCGCGAACCGACCGTGCCGATCTGCTGTCCCTGCACCACACGCTCACCCGCTTCGACCATCACCTCTTCATTGTGCAGGTAATAGCTGATCAGCCCCTGCCCGTGGTCGATCATGATGAGCGAACCTTCGAAATACATGTCCTCATCGGCGAGGCTGACGATACCGTCGGCGGGCGCAAGGATCGGTGTGCCCTTGGGCGCGGCGAGATCGACGCCGAAATGCGGGCGCTTGGGATCGCCGTTCAATATGCGCTGCGCGCCGAAATTGGTCGTCTTGATGTGATCTGCGACCGGATAGATGAAGCCATCCGCAAAGCCGATCTCTTCCACCTTGGATGCGAAGCCGACTTTCTTGCGCGCCGAAGCGGCCCGAATGCGCTTGAGCTCGTCCTCTGTATATTCGCTGACCATGTTCTTCGGCAGGCCGTTGATGCGGGACGTGTCGTAGTCACGCGGGGTGATGTCGAAATCGACGCGGTGCTCGCCCGTACGGACAAAGGCCGCCGGCTCGTCGCGGTCAAACCCGACAATGAGCACGCCGTTGCCATCGGCTGTCTGAGTATAGGTGTCGGTCTCCGATCGCCCGACTTCGACCTTGGCATTGGGTAGCGTGTTGCACACGACCAGCCCGCCCTGTTGCGCGATTCCAGTGCAGGACAATGAAGGGGGTTTGCGTTCGGCCAATAGCTTCTGATGGCTATCTTGTAGATCGACAGAGGTCGGAAGCGTGCAATCCGCGCCGTCTGCACAGACCAAGGCAAACGTCTCCGAATATTCACCGCCTGAAGCGGCATCGTCCTGAGCGTCCGCCTCCGGCTGCGCACTACACGCGGCCAGCAGCATCGCGCCAATAATCGCGAGCCGTCTCATACCACGCCCGCGCGTTGGAAGCCCTGCAGCGCCGCGCCCGCGTCGCGGTAGGCTTCCTGCCGGTCGTCATTCCAGTAGCGCAGCTCTTCGAGCGGGATCTCGTCGCCCGTCACGGCACACAGCACATGCGCGCCGCCTTCGAGGATGGTGAAATCGGACGCGCCGTAATGAAGCTTGGCGAGGCCTGAGCGTTGGAAGAACATGTTCATGGACCTTGTCTAGCGGGGCAGACGCGCGATTGAAACAGGTGGCATCAGAACAGGCTGGCCTGATCTGTCGCAGATTTGGACTTGGATGCCTTGGGCTTGGACGCCTTGCGCTTCTTTGCTGTCGCCCCGTCGATCACGGCGGCGCGTTTTCCGTCGGCGAAGGTCAGCGTCACGGGCTGTCCCGGCATAGCTTGCTCGGCAGAGCGCACGACGGCACCGTCTGCATCGGTCACCATGGCGTAGCCGCGCGCGAGCACACCCTGATAGGAGAGCGCATCGAGCAAGGAGCTCGCGCGATCCAACCGCGCGCGATCAGCCTCCAGCGCACTGCGGCCTGCGCGCCCGAGCGAGGCCGTAATACGCGCGAGCCGGTCCGACTTTGCATCGATATCGCGGCGGATGGGCTGAGCGGAAAGCGTGACCCGTGCGAGCTGGTTACGCTGGCGCTCCGTCTGGCGCATCGCCGCTGCGCCTAGCCGCTCCGTCGTGCGTTGCAGACGCGACTGTGACGACTCCAGCAGACGCGCGGGGATCGGCAGGCGCGCCGCAGACAGCTGGGCCGACTTGGTGCGGATCAGGCTGGCGGGGCTTGTGAGATGCAGGCGCGAGAGCTGCGCACGCTTGGGCGCCACAAACGTCTCGAACCGCGGTAGCCGTGCTGCCTCCAGCCGCAGCGTCGGATTTGCCAGAACACCGTCGAGGCTCGGCAGGCGAGCCGCACGCAGGCGCGTCGTGGCGTCCGCGACGGAGCGGCGCAGCCCCCGCATCATGCGCAGGCCGTAATCATCGACCGTTTCCAGCCAGTCCGCCCTCACCGGCACAGCCACTTCGGCCGCGCCCGTGGGCGTCGGCGCACGCTTGTCAGAGACATAGTCGATCAGCGTGGTGTCGGTTTCGTGCCCGACCGCGCTGATAAGCGGGATGCGCGAATTGGCAGCGGCGCGCACGACCACTTCCTCGTTGAAACACCAGAGGTCTTCGAGCGAGCCGCCACCGCGCGCAACGATCAGCACGTCGGGACGCGGGAAGCCATCCGCATTGTTGAAGCCCGTGATCGCGCCTGCGATTTGCTGCGCCGCGCGGTCTCCTTGGACCAGCACGGGCCAGACCAGCACACGGGTCGGAAAGCGGTCCTCGATGCGGTGGAGAATATCGCGGATGACGGCACCCGTCGGCGATGTCACGACGCCAATCGTCTTTGGCATGAAAGGCAAAGCGCGTTTGCGGTCCTCAGCGAACAGCCCTTCGGCGGCCAGCGCCCGTTTGCGCTTTTCCAACAGCGCCATCAGCGCGCCCTCGCCTGCCAGCTCCATGCGGTCGATCACCAGCTGGTAGTTGGAACGACCCGGATAGGTCGACATCTTGCCTGTCGCAATGACCTCCATCCCTTCCTCGGGACGCATCGCCAGCCGCGCCATGGCACCCTTCCAGATGATCGAATTGATGACCGCGCGGTCGTCCTTCAGGTCCAGATAGCAATGCCCGGACTTGGCGATGGTGACACGCCCCAGCTCGCCCCGCACGCGCACACGGCCGTAAGTGTCCTCGATCGTCCGCTTGATGCCATTGGCCAGCTCGGAGACAGTGAATTCGGGGGCGTTGGACATAGGAAACCTTGCTCTAACCCGGATCGCTCCCCTCGCCCACAACGAATAAACCCGCTCCGCAGCGAAGCGGAGGGGCTGTAGTGGTTCATTCGTTAGCGTCCGAAGGACCTTCCAGCGCAGCTGGAACCCCGGCTTATGAGCCGGGACGAGCGCAAAGCGGTCGTAGTCAGCACCCCCGCATCCCACCGAGCGCTCTGGAGATAGACCCGCCGATCAAATCGGCGGGAGCTCTCAAAAATGTGTAAGTGACTAAGCGCTCCGCTGCTGCACAATGCGGACGGGGCGAGCCGGATCGACAGCGCCCGTACCGCGCCCCTGCGGCGCAGCGCCCAGCTCGGCATAGCGCTCCAGCGTCTTCCGCTGCATCTGGTTGACTTTGCGCAGCGCTTCGATGTCGCGCAGCGCGTCGGAGAATTTCTCCGCCAGCCCGTCATAGTCGATCTTGGCCTGCGCCAGTGCGCTGGCCTGGCGAGTTTCTGTATCGCTCGCATCGCGCAGCCGGGCTTCGGTCGCGCCGACCCGTTCGCGTTCCGCCTGCAAAGCCGTGCGCAGCTCACCGAGATCGCGGCCGTAATGCTCGCCCATGCCGTCCTTGATGCGAAGCTCGGCGGAGAGCTGCTCGACCTGGCGGCGCAGGGCGGTCACTTCATCGGCACGGCGGCTCATCGCGTCCTGATGGGCGGCGTCCTTTTGAGTCAGCTGATATTCGGCCGTCTGCAGCGCGTTCAGCCCCTCGATCAGCTTTTCCTTGGTCTGGGCGTGTTCGGTCCGCAGCTCTCGCAGGGACGTCAGCGACTGGTCGTGAGCACCCGTCTTGTCGGCGAGCCGCGCGGTCAGGTCTTCTGTCGCGCTGGACAATTCGGTGATGCGGTGAGCTTGGGCTTTCATGGCAGACGCGCGCTTGGCGTCGGTCTCGGCGAGCTTGGCCTTGGCCATCTCCGCGAGCTCGGCCTTCTGCGCTGCCGCGTCGCGTTGCGCGCGCGTGGAGGACAATTCCAGCTCCAGTGTCGCGTGATCCTGGCTCAGCGCCGTGTGCTTGTCGGCGAGTTGGGCGCGCGCGGCCTTGGCGGCCTCCAACTCCTGACGCAGCTCGTCGCGTTCGGATTTGACGTTGAGATATTTCGCGGACTGTTCGGCAGCCCATGCGGATTTGGCTGAAAACTTGCGCTCGACTTCAGACAGCGTTGCGGTCAGTCGCGTCACTTCCGCATCGAGACGTTTGGCTTCGCGCCGGCTGGCGTCGAGGCGGGCGATGGTATCGGACAGTCCGGCCAGACGACGCGCGGCGATTTCCTGCTGCGCGGCGCCTTCTGTCAGCGCGGACGACAGCGCGGCAATCGAATCAGACGCAGCCGACGCATCCTGTTCGCCGGCGAGGCTCGGCTGCTTGCGGAAAATTTTCATGGCGAACTCCATCCCAAGTTCATCGGGGAATCGGCTACGCCAAGTCCCCAATTCGTTAAGGTCGGTTAGGGATGATGTGGTTAATGGCGCGTTTATGCGCGGCGAACCCGTCGGCTTTTTTGCCCAATTTGCGCCCTATTCCGACTCAGGTCCGGTCCGGACGGGCTGCGCGGCTGCGGGCTTGGCCTTGCTGAGCCATGTATAGAGGGCGATGCCGGACAGGGTGATCGCCGTGCCGACTCCGTCCCACAGCCCGAACGGCTCGCCCAGCACCATGATCGCTGCGATGATGGTCGCGAGCGGCCCGACCATGCCGAGGATGGCGACGAGCTGCGCGCCGATGCGCTGGATAGCGATATTGATGAAAAAGCTCGGCAGCAGGGTGGAGAAGAACGCAATGACGGATGCCCAGAGCCAGACACCGGCGGGCAATTCGGACAGCGCGCTCACCACGCCGACCGGACCGCCGCTGCTGATAAGAAAGTGCAGGAAGATCACCGTTGCCGCACCGATCATGGCCAGACATGTGAACACCCGCGCGCCGATGCGGTCGACAAAATGCTTGGCGAGCAGCTGAAAGACCGCAAACAGCATGGCGCAGGCCAGCACCAGTCCCGCTCCGAGCCAGAGATTGTCCGACTCCGTGATGTCGCCGCCGATGAAGACCACGGCCAGTCCGGAATAGGCCAGCGCCACAGCCGCCAGCCCCGCCGCGGTCACGCGCCCGCCAAAGAACAGCGCACCGAAAATCACGACGAAGGCGGGATAGGTGAAGAGCAACAGCCGCTCCAGCTGGGCGGTGATGTGCTTTAGCCCCTCGAAGTCGAGAAAGGTGCAGACATAATAAGCCAGCACGCCCGCAGCCATGGCGAGCGCAGTTTCGCGTAGGCCGATGCGCCCTTCCCCAGCGCGCCGGGCGAGCCACAGGATGAAGAGATAGGCGGGCAGGCTGAGCCCCATGCGCAGCACCATCAGCGTGATGACAGGCAGGTCCGGCTGCACGGCATAGGCGAGCTTCACGAACACCGCCTTCATCGAGTAGAGCGCCGCACCGCTCATGCCGAGCGCGATCCCGATGCCGTCGAGCCGAGGCGGCGCGCTGTCGCTCACCGCCTCACCCGCGACCTCCCGGAACGACGCCTTCACTTGCGCCGCGCGCGGAAGAAGCTGCGGAGCATGTCGGACGAGATGTCGGCCTGAAGCCCGGATACCACCTCCGGATGGTGATGGCAGGTCGGCTGCTCGAAAAACCGGACGCCACTCTCCACCGCACCGCCCTTGGGATCGCTGGCCCCATAGACCACGCGGGCAATCCGGGCATTTGCGATGGCGGCGGCACACATGGTGCAAGGTTCCAGCGTTACATAGAGCGTCGCGCCGGGCAGCCTGTAGTTCCCCTGCTGCTCACACGCCGCACGGATGGCAAGCACTTCGGCATGAGCGGTCGGGTCATTGCGCGCAATGGGCGCATTGCCCGCTTCGCCGATGACCGCGCCGTCCAGCACGACGACTGCGCCAACCGGAACTTCGCCACCCGCAGCCGCGGCTTGCGCGAGCGTGATCGCCCGGTCCATATGTGCCGTGTCTGCCGCGGAATCATCCATGGCCGCGCCTTTGCCCCGGACTCCCTCATGGTCAAGCCTAACCCAAAGGCCGAAAACAAGCCCGAGCTGGCGAAGGAACGTATCGCCAAGCGGCTGTCGCGCGCCGGCGTGGCGTCGCGGCGCGAGGCCGAACGCATGATCGAAGCGGGTCGCGTCAGCGTGAATGGCCGCGTACTGACCACTGCCGCTTTCACCGTGACCGAGCGCGACTCCATCGAAGTCGACAGCAAGCCGCTGGCCGCAAAGGAACCACCCCGCCTCTGGCGCTATCACAAGCCGCCCGGGCTGATCACGACCCATAGTGACGACCGCGGGCGCAAGACCGTGTTCGAAACCCTGCCCAAAGAGCTCGGCCGGGTCATCTCCGTCGGGCGGCTCGATCTGACCAGCGAAGGCCTCCTGCTGCTCACCAATGATGGCGAGTTGGCGCGGCAGTTGGAGCTGCCTTCCACCGGTTTCTCCCGTCGCTATCGCGCGCGCGCCTATGGCCGCACGACACAGGAGCGGCTCGACACGCTCAAAGCCGGCATCGAGATCGAAGGCGTGAAGACCGGGCCGATCGAGGCGACGCTGGAGACGACGCGCGGCGACAATGTCTGGGTCGAGGTGATGATCCGCGAGGGCAAGAACCGCGAGGTCCGCCGTGCGCTGGAGACGCTCGACCTGAAAGTGAACCGCCTGATCCGCACCAGCTATGGTCCGTTTCAACTGCTTTCGCTCAAACGCGGCGCGGTGGAAGAGGTAAAGGCCAAGTCCTTGCGCGACCAACTCGGCCATCTCGTCGACATTCCCGAGCCCGTGACACCCAAGCGCCGCCCACCCAAGCGCGGCAGCCACGCCAGCGCCAAGCGCAATCAACCCGGCAAGCAGATCAATGCCAAACGGCCGCCACCCAAGAAGGCACAAGGCGGCCGCAAGAGCGGGCCTCCACGCGGAAACGGCTCGCGCGGCGGGCAGAAATTCGGACCGGGCAAGGGGCGGTGATGGCTGCGACGGCGGAGATCAGCGAGCCAAAGCCATGCGCATAGTGTCCGGCTCACACCGCGGGCGAAACATCGCCACGCCCGCAGGCCGCAATACGCGGCCGACGTCAGACCAGACACGTGAGTCCGTCTTCAACATCCTCGACCACGCCGACTGGGCACCGGAGCTCGACGGCGCGCATGTCATGGATATCTTCGCAGGCTCTGGCGCGCTGGGCCTCGAAGCGCTATCGCGCGGCGCGGCCTTCTGTGTGTTTGTGGAGCGCCACCCCGAAGCGTTGAAAGCGATCCGCAAGAACATCCTCCATTTCAAACTGGGAGACGAAGCGCGCATTCACCGTTTCGACGCGACCAAACTGAAACTCGCCCCTGCCAATCGTCCCGCCCCTTTCTCCCACGTCTTCATGGACCCGCCCTATGGCAAAGGCCTGTGGAAACCCGTCCTGCGCCGCATCGTGCCCTATCTGGCGGATGATGCCGTCGTCATGGTCGAGGACAGCGCCGACGTCGAGATCGCGCCGAAAGGCTGGGAGGTGCTGTCCGACAAGAATTGGGGTGCGGCGCGGGTGGCGTTTTTGCGGGTGGCTCGGGATTGACAGGCTGCCGCATCTCGCAGGTTCAATCCCAACTAAATACCGCGACAACTCGTTGTTCTATTCCTCCAGTAACAGAGGAAGTTCAGCGGCACGAGCACCCGAACGCGAGCTAGCTGGTATAATGAGAAACTGAGCTTCGAATGGGCTTGCCCGGTAACGATGGTCTGCTACCTTGCATTGTATGTTTGGGAGCTGACTATGTCTAAAGTACTCAAAGCTATACCAGCAATGGACTCGGACGGCCGTTTGCGGTTGTTCCATAACGCTTTGGGATACATCCGCAGTGGACAAAAAATCGAAGAAGCAACGCGAGTAATCGAGGCACTACAGGAAGTTTGGGCTGAGGAGCTTTTGCAATTTGAAGCAGGCTCCTACAAAGCGCCTTCGCCAAAAAATGGTATTCTGAGCGCGGTCGGATACCACGTTGGCGAGCGAAACGGGGTAAAGGAGGAACTTCGTAGAGACCTACTTGATTTCATTATGACGGGTATACTGCCCCCGGTTGGAACACCCGCACATTACGCGGAGTGGGGCACACCGCGCTCGGTGACCCGGTACAGGAAATTGCATCGTGTTTTGCAATCTTTCGCGACCAGCTCGAAGAGCTTTCAAGACCCAAATGAAAGCAATCTCATCAAAGCTGGCCGCGAATGGAATGAAGACCTGAAGTATATCGAAATGCGATGGAGGACGGCTGTGAGCTAGCGCCGCCCGAACAGCCGCTCGATATCCGCGAGCTTCAGCTCCACATAGGTCGGGCGGCCGTGGTTGCATTGGCCTGAGTGCGGGGTGGCTTCCATCTCGCGCAACAGCGCGTTCATTTCCGGTCCCGTCAGTATTCGCCCGGCCCGCACGCTGCCATGACACGCCATCGTGCCGCAGACGTGCTCGAACCGCTCCTTAAGGCTCAGCGCTTCGTCATATTCGGACAGGTCGTCGGCGAGATCACGGAGCAGGCCTTGCGCGTCCAGCTTGCCGAGCAGGGCCGGCGTTTCGCGGACCAGCACGGCGCCGACGCCGAAGGGCTCGATGATCAGGCCCATCTCTGACAGCTCATCCGCCCGTGCCAGCACGCGCGCGGCGTCCATCTCGCCGAGCTCGACGATGTCGGGGATGAGCATGGCCTGGCGCTCGACGCCCCTGCCCTCCATCGCGCGCTTCATCCGCTCATACACGAGGCGTTCATGGGCGGCGTGCTGGTCGACGATGACGATGCCGTCAGCCGTCTGCGCGACGACATAGGTTTCGTGCAGCTGCGCACGCGCGAGGCCGAGCGGGTAGTCTTGGCTGGGGGCTTGCGGGACGACCTGATCCATCGGCGATGGCACGGGACCGCCAAACGTCATCGGGGCCTCATGCGCTTCCACGCGCGCGCTCTGCCCATCGATGAGCGGCTGCATGCCGGGCGGTGGTGCGCCGCGTTGTGTGGGCGCGTAGCTCTGCTGATAGCGATGCGCGTGGTTCTGCGTCTGGATGCGGCCCAGCGCATAGTCGGACACGGTCGTGGAGGCGCGGTGTCCGGCTTCGGCCAGCGCGTGGCGCAGCGCGGACACGATCAACCCGCGGACCACGCCCGGCGCACGGAATCGGACTTCGGTCTTGGCGGGGTGGACGTTGACGTCGACCAGCTCCGGAGGAACGTCGAGATACAGCGCGAGCACCGGATGGCGGTCGCGCGCGAGGAAGTCCTGATAGGCTCCCCGGACTGCCCCGAGCAGCAAGCGGTCCTTCACCGGGCGGCCGTTGACGAATAGAAACTGGTGCTGCGCATTGCCGCGTGAATAGGTCGGCAGGCCCGCAAAGCCGGATAGGCGGATCTCGTCGCGGGTCTGATCGACGGGCACGGCGTTGAACCCGAACGCCTCGCCGAGGACCGCCGCCAAGCGCTCCAGTCGTCCGTCATCATCCTCAGATTTGGCAGCGAGCTTGAGCGACGTCCGCGCGGCCGTGCCGGATGTGAAACCCACAGTCGGATTGGCCATGGCGATACGTTTGACGATGTCGGAAATCGCCATGGTCTCGGAGCGCTCCGACTTCAGGAATTTCAGCCGCGCGGGCGTGGCGTAGAACAGATCGCGCACTTCGATGCGCGTGCCGGAGCCGAGCCCATGACCACCGAGCCGCGGCGCGGGACGCACGCCGGAGCTCGAGCCGCCGTCAACGCGAATCTCTGCCGCCTCGCGCGAATCGGTTGTCTGGCTGATCATGGATAGGCGTGAGACCGAGGCTATGGACGGCAGCGCTTCGCCGCGAAAACCGAGACTGTTGATATTGAGCAGATCGACCGGCCCCGTCACGGTCGCCGGCAGTTTCGACGTCGCGTGGCGTTCGAGCGCGATGGGCATGTCGTCTGGGCTCATGCCGTGGCCGTCGTCGCTTACCACGATCAGCGAGCGGCCCCCGTCCTCATAGCGGATATCGATCTGTCGCGCGCCCGCGTCGATGGCGTTCTCGACCAGCTCCTTAATCACGGACGCCGGACGCTCCACGACTTCGCCGGCCGCAATGCGGTTGACCGTCTGCTCGGGCAGGCGATTGATCGTGGGGCGAGTGCGGGTCGGAGCGGTCAAGCCGCACCTTTAAGCAAAAAAGCCCCGGCTTTCCAGCCGAGGCTCCTGATTAGCTGGGGTTAGCTCAAGCCGCCTAGAGCCCGGGGAGCTTGCCGCGGCCGGGGCGACGGGTGACGGTCACTTCGCCGCCGCCGGTCACGCGCTGCACCGATTCCAGTCGCGAGCGCTCGGCCTCGCTGTCCAGCGGCACGATATTGCCGTCGGCGTCATAGGGCTGGCCGTCTCGGAAAAAGAGCACGCGGTCCGCAAAACTCTCGGTCTTGCGCTCCACAGAATTCTGACCGTCGATCTTCATTCGGATCTCCTGATCGGCACGACCGGCCCCGGCGCGGGTCAAAAAGACGATCTCCGCACGGGTTGGCTCGGCGGGGTCGACATCGCCGATCAGCGCCTTGCGGGCGGCTTCCTGACTATAATTATTGTCGCGTCCGGCCTCATTCGCAGACGGTGGACGCAGGCCATATTCCGGCGGCACGACGAGCGGCGCATTGGTCAGGATGTTGAATTCATTAGGCGCATCCTTGCGCAGGCCCAGCGCATTGGATGCGGACGCACAGCCCGAAAGCGCGAGCAGCGAGGCGGCAGCCATCAGAACAGGAATTGAAGAGCGAGTCATAAGATCACTTGAGATTAAACATGTCGTTGTCACGCCCTAGCGGCGCGCACTGCACTCGCCAAGTGAGCGTTTCGTTATTTGGCAGCCCGGTCAATCGGTCTTGGCCGCCTTGGCAGCCTTGCGTTCGCGCAGGCTATCGCGCGCCATCATGGCAAAAAGCCCGATGATCCCGACCGTAATCGCGCTGTCGGCCACGTTGAATACGTAGTTGAAGCGGACATCGCTGGCGTCGATGAAATCGGTGACGGCGCCGAACAGCGCCCGGTCGATGGCATTCCCGATCGCGCCGCCGATCAGCAGGCCAAGGAAGAACTTGGTCAAACGATCCTGTGCCGATGACAGCAGATTGTAGAGCACGCCAACCATAATCAGCGCGAAACCCAGCAGCGCCCAGCGCTTAAGGGCCGAGTCGCCCTGCAATAGCCCCCAGCTGATGCCCTGATTGCAATAGAGCGTGAGGTCCGCGATGGGCGAGATCTCGATACGCAGTCGCTCCAGATGGATATCAGGATTGGTCGCGCAGATATTCATCGGCAGCGCAAAAGCCTTGGCCGCCGCCCATTTCGTGATCTGGTCAGCGGCGACGACGATGAGGGGCAGCAGCCCGCCCCATACAGTCGGGATCGCCCGCAAGGTAGATTTAACGCTCATGGCGGCGCGACTGCCACGGGCTGAGCGCGTTCTCAAGCGTGCAAAAACGCGGGAACGACCCTCACCCCATGAAACGCAGCGCAACTGCATTCCTGACCATGTTTTCATTGGCGGGCGGGGCGGGCAGCGCTATGCCTCTTTCAACAGAGCGCAGCCGCTCGATCGTGTCGTGGGGGGAGTTCGACCTTCCGGCACACACTGGCCGCGCAGCCGCAGGGACCGTTCCAGTCATGAACCAGCCGACCTTGATCCGCTTTTCGCTCGCCCTGTTGCTCGGCACGGCCGTGCTGCCAAGCGCCGTCCATGCGCAAGATTCCGATCCGCTGGAAATCGCGGACGCGCGCACAGCACCGGTCAATACCTCGGATGAGGACGATGGCGAAGCGACCGATATCAACATTACAAGCGCGGGCTCCATCACGCTGGACACGGCTGGCCCCGCTCTCGTCATCGACAGTTCCAACACGGTCAACAATGCGGGCACGATCACCATCAACAATGTCGACAACGCCACCGGCGTGGAGATCCAGGGCGGCAATGAGGGCGGCTTCACAAATTCCGGCGCAATTCGCGTCGTCGAGGACTTCGCGCAAGAGAATACGGATGACGACCCCGCCCAGGACACGCCCTTTGCCTCCGGGACGGGCCGCCGTGGCATCCTCGTTTCCGGTGCGTCGCCCTTTACTGGCAATATCACGCTAGAGCAGGCGTCCTCCATTCTGGTCGAGGGCAACCAGTCCTATGGTGTCGATCTGTCAAACACGCCCGTCGGCGTCGCGCTGGACGGAACATTGTCCAATGCAGGCAGCGTCAGCCTGGTCGGCGATCAGGGATCGGCATTTCGAATCGCAGGCGGTGTCAGCGGTGACGTGATCAACTCCGGCACCATCGCCGTGACGGGCGAAGGTTCCGGCGCCTTCGATATCGACGGCGATTTGGGCGGCGGGTTCTTCAACTCGGGCAATATCAACAACTCGGCCCTGCGGTTCAACGAACGTCGTCCGTTCGATCCCAGCAATGCCTTTCCGCGCAGTTCGCTGGGCATCGAGGACGTGCGCGACGCGGCCTCCGCTGTCGCGATCTCCGGCAATGTCGCGGGCGGTATCGAGTTTGGCCAGCGCGTCGTCACGACGGAAAACGAAGACGGCACGACGACGGATATTGTCGTCGGCGTGTCCTCCGTGCAGCAGAACGGCCAAGCCCCCGCCATCTTGATCGACGGCGAGGGCACGCCGATCATGATCGGAACAGTCGCGGAGATCACCGATCCCGAAGCTGACGGCTTTGACGAAGACCGACTCTACGCCTTCATCAACCGCGGCGGGCTGACGGCGAACGGCATCATCGACGATTTCGACGCCACGACACTCTCCATCGCCGACGCCACGCTGGACGGCGGCATTCGCAATACTGGCACGATGACGGCCACAACCTTCGTCGGCGGCACGGCGCCGTCCATCGAGGGTGTTGACTTCGGCACGGGTGAGGCCCGCGTGATCGTTCTGGGCGACAATGCGGTCGCCGAGCGTCTGAACAATTCCGGCTTTATCATCGCCACGGCGAGCGAGGCCGCCGACGAGGTCTATTTCGACCGCGATAACATTCCGGCTCCGCGCCAGGTGAATGCCACTGCAATCGACATTGGCGAAAACGCGTCTCTGGAAAGCCTGGTGAACGAGGGCATCATCTCGGTCGTCATTTCCGCGCGCCAAGGCACCGCCACAGTCCTGCGCGACGCCTCCGGCACGCTGACGAATGTCGAGAACACGGGCGTCATCACAGCGGTTGCGGGCAGTAGCGACCCGGACGGCACGGCCGAAACCGACTTTCAACTCATCGCATTCGATCTGTCCGCCAACACATCGGGCGTCACGATCACCCAAAGCCGCGCTGTCGATCCCATTCCGGATGACGGCGTCGATCCGATCACGCCGAGCATTGGCGGCGACATCCTTCTCGGCTCCGGCGACGACACGGTTACATCCAGCGACGGCACAATTCGCGGCGACATCGACTTCGGCGCCGGCGACGACGTCCTCTCTATCGCATCGACGGAATATGACGGCGCGATCACCAATGAGGGTGGGCTGAGCATCACCGCGACCGATGGCTCGACGCTGTCGCTTCGGGGGACCGAAGCCGTCTCGATAACCTCGGCGAGCTTCGACGAGACATCCGTCTTCGCCCCGACCATCGACGGCGCGACCGGCGCGGCCTCATCCCTGCAGGCCTCGGGCGCCATCAGCTTCGCGGCGGGCTCGATCATCAACCCACGCTTGAACAATCTATTGTCGGTGGACCAGGGCAGCTCGCAATTCGAAATCGCTTCGGCGAGCGATCTCACCATTGGCGATCTGGAACTGCTCAACGCGGCCGACGACGGCAGCTTCCTGTTCGACACGGAATTCCAGCAAATCGGCGAGACGCTGGTCGTGACCGTCGATCTGCGCAATGCCGAACAGCTCGGCCTCGACGTCTCGCAGACAGGCGTTCAGTCCTCCGTCTACAATGCCACGCTGCAAGCGCTGCAGGCGAACGGCGTGCTCGGCAATGAGCTTGCCAATCTCGACACGGCCGGTGAATTCTACGCGGCCTACAACCAGCTGCTGCCGGAATTCGCCGCTGCGTCCCGCCAATTCGTGCTGGCCAATACGGACGGCGCGGTCGGCGCGGTCGGCAACCATCTCGACAGCGCACGCCGTTCCCCCGACAAGCCGGGCGGCGCGTGGCTGCAGGAGTTTGCCTATTTCGCGGACCGCAGCCTGGCAGGCCTGTCCGAGCAATATCGCGGACAGGGCTTCGGCTTTGCCGCCGGTCTGGACACGGCGATCGGTCCATTCCACGCCGTCGGTGTGAACCTCGGATTTGCCTCGACAGAGATCGAGGACGTGGTCGGCGTCGACCAACCGCTGGATGTCACCACGATTCAGCTCGGCGCCTACGCAGGCTTCCAGAGCGGTGCGCTGAGCATTGACGGCTATGTCGGTGGTGGCTTCAACAATTTCGAGCAGAACCGCCGCGTCGTCATCGGCGATTTCGTCGGTGACACCGAAGGCGAATGGGACGGCTCGCACATCAATGCCAGCTTGCGCGCAGGCTACGATATTGCGCTGGGCGAACGCTATTGGGTCCGCCCGGTCGCCAGCCTCGACTATCTGCGACTGTCCGAATCCGCTTACACCGAAAGCGGCCCGCTGGGCGTCGCGCTGTCGGTCGAAGACCGCACCTCCGACATAGGCTCGGTCTCGGGCCTGCTGAATTTCGGCATGAATTTCGAGGGCAAGCGCACTTGGATCCGGCCCAGCTTCCGCGTCGGTTACCGCAATGAATTCCTCAGCGATCCCGTGCTGACATCCTATCGCTTCAACGGCGTGGAGAACGCACTGCTCGCCGATACGCAGAGCGCGAACTTCCCGAACTCCGGCGTGTTGCTCGGCTTCTCGCTCGCGGCGGGTTCTGGCTACAGCTCCGTCGGCTTCGATTTCGACAGCGACATCCGCAACGGATTCGTGCGTCACACGGGCCGCATCGTGGTACGGATGCTGTTCTAATCTGCTGACCCGGCTCGCAGCCTCCCCCTATCTCTCCGACTTGCTGGAGCGCTTCGGCGCGCCTGAGGCCGGGACCGCGCAAGAGGCTATAGGGGCAGTGGGCGAGGCCGCTGAACTCGCCGGCGACAAGGCACGCTTCAACCTGGGATGGGCGCATCTGGCGCTGGCATCTGATGCGCCGTTCCCCACGCTGGGCCGCCTGCAATCGGGCTTCGCCCACGCCGCCATCGACTGCGCGCTGCAAGAGGCTTGGAGCGGCGCGAATCTATCTGGCGCGCCGACAGGCCTCTTTATCCTCGGCCTTGGCAAGCTGGGCGGGGATGACCTCAACTTTTCCTCCGACATCGACCTCATCGCCTATTTCGACCCCGCGACCTTCCCCGTCTCCGCCTCACGCGGCCAGGCCCATGTGGCAGGTCAGATCATGCGCCGACTGACCCAGACGCTGCAGCCACGCGTGGGCCGGATGGTCTACCGCGTCGACTGGCGGTTGCGGCCCGAAGCGTCTGTCTCCGGCCTCGCCATGAGCACGGTGCGCGCGCAGGATTTCTACTTCTTCCGCGCCCTGCCCTGGCACCGCCTTGCCATGATGAAGGCCCGGGTGGTCGGCGGAGACCGGGCGGCGGGCGAGGCGTTCCTCAGCGAACTTACGCCCTATATCTGGCGACAGAATCTGGACTTCCGCACCATCGATCAGCTCGGCGAGCTGAAAACGCGCATCAATCTGGAACACCCGAACCTGCGCCGCGAGCGCGACGAGCGCGAGCCGATCGCAGCGATCCCGTTTGGCTTCAACGTCAAGCTCGGCACGGGCGGTATTCGCGAGATCGAGTTCATCGCCAATGCCCAACAGCTGATCTGGGGCGGCAAGGCGTACAGCCTGCGCACGACCAATACGCTGGAGGCGCTAGACGCGCTCGGAGCGGGCGGCTGGCTTTCCGATAGCGAGGGGTTGCAGGCCGATTACATCGCGCTGCGCAGATTGGAGAACGCGCTGCAGATGATGCGCGACGGGCAGGAGCATGTGCTGCCTGCCGATACGGACGGATGGGCGCCAATCGCGGAACTGCTTGGCGAGAATGCTCAAGAGCTCATGAAAACGACAACCCAGCGCCGCCGCCGCGTCCACGCCCGCTTTGCCGAAATCTTTGCCGCGCCCGATACGCCGAAGCCGAAACGCCCCGCCATGCCGGCCGTGCAATCAGGCACAGAGGCCATTCTGTCCGACTGGCGGGCCGGATTTCAACGCTACGGCGCGCGCGAAGCCAATCGACTGAAACCTCTCGGCCTCGCCCTGCAGCAGCGTGTCGCCGCTGCGTCTGATCCCGACGCTGCAACCCTGCGCATCGACGCCTATCTTGGCCAGCTGTCACGCTCGGAGCAGTATCTATCGCTGTTGGCGGCCAATCCGTCCTTGCTCGACGCACTGGTCGAGCCGCTGCTCTACAGTCCGCATATGTCTGTCCTGTTGGAGCAGAGCCCGCATATCATCGACAGCTTCATCTCACCCGTGCAACCGAACCCGGCCTTTGTCCTGTCGGAAAGCGACTATGAAACCCGGCTGGAGCGGTTGCGGCGCTTCGTGAACGAAGGGCTGTTTCTCGCCTATCATGCTTTCCTGCAGGGCGGCGATGCCCCGGCCCTCGCCTGCGCATTGACGGCGCTCGCGGAAAGCGCCATCGAGACATCGCTGACCATCGCGCGCGACGATCTCGACGTGCCGGAGCTGCCCATCGCCGTGCTGGGTCTCGGTAAGCTGGGCGAGCGCCGCATGGCGCCGCAATCCGATCTCGACCTGATCTTCCTCTTCGATGACGCGGTGGACCGCGATGTGGCCAGCAAGGTCGTCCGTCGCCTGCGCACCATACTGACGGCCCGGCTGCGCGAGGGGATCGCCTATGAGCTGGACATGCGGCTGCGTCCGTCCGGGCGCTCCGGACCTCCCGCGGTCACGCTGTCGGCATTTGAAAAGCACCACGCACATTCCGCTCGGACATGGGAGCACATCGCGCTCGTCCCGTCGCGGGTAGTGGCAGGCGATCGGGCGCTGGGCGAGCGGGTCGCGCAAGCCCGCGCCTCCGTTCTGGCCAGACCACGCGATCGGGAGCAACTTCTCGCCGACGCGCATCACATGTGGGAATTGCTGAAAGCCGAGCGTATCCGACCGATCGCACCGGACGTGTTCGGCACCAAACTTCGCGAGGGCGGGCTGATGCAAGCCGATTATTGGGGCGCGGTCGGGGTGCTGTGCGGCGGCGAGACGATGCAGTCCTTGCGCATGGACTGGACGGCACATTTGTATTGGGAACGGCTGCTGGGGCTTAGTGGTCGGTCGGTCGATGACGTGCCGAATTTGTATCGGGAGCGCATGCCGGAGCTAAATTTCGTAGAGCTGGAAGCGGCTGTTACAAAGATCACGGATGGCTACGCCGGAGACGCGAGCCAGTCCATGGACCCCGTCATCTGGAGCTAACCTCGCCGACGTCGCCCTCCGCGACGACCACCACCGCGCGAGCTCGACGTGCCTTCCGGTGCGCTCGGAAAGGCCATGGCCTCCACAAAGTAGTCCTGGAAGCGCGGTTCAAGCGCGGTCTCGATCTTGACCACATCTTCGACGGCGGCGCGGATGCGGTCGCGTGCGGCGACGTCCGTCAGGCACATGGCCGCGCCCATGCCGGCTGCGTTGCCAACCGCCTCGATCGTGTCTGCGCCGTTGTGCGGGATGATGCCAATCTCCGCGACATAGGCCGGGTCGAGGTGCGTGCCAAAAGCGCCAGCCAGCAGCACTTCGTCAAATGCCTCGCAGTCGAGCTCTTCGGCCACCAGGCGCGCGCCTGCCATAAGCGCGGCCTTAGCCAGCTGCACGGCGCGGATATCGGTCTGGCGCAGGGTGATGTCGCCGATCACGCGGTAGGTCTGGACATTGCCGTCCTGGGTAAAGCGGTCGGGTGCGGTTTCTGGGCGGAACAGACCGGATCGGTCGATAAGCCCAGCACGGGCCAGTTCTACCATGACCTCGAAAATGGCGGAGCCACACAGACCGGGCACAGCGTGATCACCAATCGTCTCGTCCGTCAGCCATTCGTCGTGGCCGATGATCTTGACCTTGGCGGCGAAGGAAACGGGGTCGATGCGCAGTCGCTCGATCGCACCCTCGGACGCGCGCACACCGCAGCTGATCTCCGCGCCTTCCAGCGCCGGGCCTGTCGGTGAGCTGGCCGCGGCCACCCGTCCGTTGTGGGTCAGCACGATCTCCGCATTGGTCCCGATGTCGACCAGCAGAACGGAGCGGTCTTTCATGCGGTCCATCTGGGTGAGATAGGCGGCTGCCGTGTCCGCGCCGACATGCCCGCCGATCAGCGGCAGTAGCGACACGCGAGCGTGCCGCGCCATACCGAGATCGAGCTGATCGCCCGGCAGGTCGAGCCAGTCCTTCACAGCCAGCGTAAAGGGCGACTGCCCCAGCGGCGTCGGGTCCACGCCGATGAGTGTGTGGTGCATGATCGGATTGCCGACGCAGACCATTTCCAGCACCTGATCGACCTCTGCGCCGACAGCCTCGCGCGCATCAGACAGCATGTCGCGCAGCTGTCCCTGCACGGCACCGGCCAGCTTCTCGCGACCGTCTTTGTTCATCATGACGTAGCTGACCCGGCTCATCACGTCTTCGCCGTAGCGGATCTGCGGATTCATGGCCGACGACTGGTGGACCAGCGCGCCAGTCACCAGATCATAGAGATAAAGCGCGACCGATGTGGAGCCGATGTCCACCGCCGCACCGAAAAGCCCCTCGCGGTCCGGCGCCCAGACGTCGATGACCTCGGCCTCGTCGCGCACGACGGCGATGAGCTTGCGTTTGTGCTCGGCCAGCAGCGGCTGAATCTTCAGTGTGACGTTTGGCGAAACGCGCAAGCCACCAAGCCGTTCGGACAGGCTTTCCGTATCCGAGATATGGTCCTCCAGCGTCGGTTCGGGCAGCTGTACCATGTGGAGCTTGACCGGCGGGGCGATGGGTCCCGGTAGATCGAACGCGGCCTTGCGAATAGCGCTCTGCGTGTGGCGGGCATGCGGCGGGATATCTATGACGGCATCGCCCATGACCTTGGCGCGGCAGGCGAGGCGCAGGCCTTCCGCCATGTCTCCGTCATGGATCGCCTTCTTCTCTGCCGGGCGCAGCTTGAACAGCGCGTCGTCTGTCACGGAGAGCTTGAACTTCGCGTGGTCTCCCGTCTGCAAGCTGCACTGGCAGCGGTGGCACAACCCCGTGCCGCCGCAGATCGACTTGATGTCCACGCCTGCGCGCAAGGCAACGTCATAGACGGACTCACCGGGCTCGGCAGTCGTCTGAACGCCAGACGGCGTGAAGATCAGCGTGTGGGTCATCGAGGCGGAGGCGCCTAGCCGCGACGCCCGCGACCCGCGCGGCCACCCCGGCGGCCGCCACCGCGACGCCCACCGGCTTCTTCACCAGGAGCGGGCTTGGGACGGTTGGCGTTGATCCAGTTTGCGCAGTCGGGGTCGTTGCCCGCGAGCATGTCGCCGGCTTTGATCGCAGGCACGAGGCCTTCGTCATAGACGTTGAGGATTGCGCTGGTCATGCCAGCGGCTTGGAGCATGGGCAGAAAGGCGTTGTGGACGGTGTGGCGGTTGGGCAGGCCGAAGGCGACGTTGGACGCGCCGCAAGTCGTGTTGACTCCGAGCTCTTCGCGAAGACGGCGGATAAGCTTGAACACGTCTCGACCAGCCGAATTGATCGCACCGACCGGCATGACAAGCGGATCGACGACGACGTCCTCCGGCTTGATGCCGTAATCCGCCGCGCGCTCGACTATGCGCTTGGCAACCTCGAAGCGGACATCGGGATCCTCTGAAATACCTGTGTCGTCATTGGAAATGGCTACGACCGCGCAGTCATGTTTGGCGATCAGCGGCAGGACAAACTCGAGGCTCTCCTCCTCGCCTGTCACGGAGTTGACCAGCGGGCGGCCCTGATAGGCTTCAAGGCCGGACTCCAGCGCGGGTTTGACGGAGCTGTCGATGACGAGCGGGCATTGCACTTCGGTCTGCAGCAGGGTGATGACTTCGCTCATGATCTTGGCTTCGTCCGAGAGCGGCACGCCGACATTGACGTCGAGCACTTGTGCACCCGCTTCGACCTGTGTCTTGGCTTCTTTCACGACGCGCCAGTAATTGCCGTCCTTCAGCTCCTTGGAGAACTTCGGGCGGTTGGTCGGATTGATGCGCTCGCCTATCATGACAAAGGGCTGATCGAAGCCGATGATGACTTCCTGCGTCGCAGAGGTGAGAACGGTGCGGGCCATTGGGGGCTCCTTATGCGGCGAGTTGCGCGAGTTCGCGCGCGAAGGGGGAGAGGCCAGTCGGGCGGTGTTCGAAAGCCAGACCCAGCGTATCGGCGGCCGCCTTGGCCTTGGCGAGCAGTGCGGCGTCCGGCTGTTGGCTCAGGAAAACGAGCCGTTTGTAATGGCCGAAATACATGTCGCGCAGTTCAGGTTTGCGGTCGAGACCGAGCGGCTGCATGACCATGGTGTCAAACTGTCGTGCGAGGAAGTCCGTCAGGAAAAAGGTGCCGAGCTCTTCTTCCATCATGGCGTCGAATTCCGGCAATCCGGCAAAGAAGGCGTAGCAATGCGCGCCTGGCAGGCGGGTCACGCCGCGGCGTGCGCACAGTCGGTCGATCCCCCCGCCTGTGCCGCAGTCACCTAGCGCAAGCAGAGTGCGGTCATAGCCGCCCCCGGACACTTCAGAGTCCAATATTGCTTCGATGGCAGGCACGATTTTCGCCGGCACGTTATGCAGCGTGGCGGGAATGCAACGCAGCTCAAACGCGGGGATCTGGTCTGCGACCGCCCTCACCTCGCGCGCGACAGCGCCGCAAGCGATGACCAAAGTCCTCGCGGGAGCGTCGAGCGTGCTCACCTGTTGATGCCGACGATGGTCTTGGCGAGCTCGGCCGTCGTCGCGGCGTCGGGGCCGTAAGCATTGGCATTGATAGCGTCGGCGAATTCCTGGTTGAGCGGCGCGCCGCCGACCATCACGGGCAGGTTCTTCAGCATATTGCGCTTTTCGAGGTCTTCGATGACCACGCCCATATAGGGCATGGTCGTCGTGAGCAGCGCGCTCATGCCGAGAATATGCGGATCGTGCTTGTCGATGGCCTCCAAGAACTCGTCCAGCGAGGTGTTGATGCCGAGATCGAAGACTTCAAAGCCCGCGCCCTCCAGCATCATGCCGACGAGGTTCTTGCCGATATCGTGGATGTCGCCCTTGACGGTGCCAATGACCACGCGGCCCGCCGTAACCTGGTTCTCGCTGGCCGCCAGGATCGGGCGCAGCAGGCCCATTCCGCCTTTCATCGCATTGGCGGCCGACAGCACTTCGGGCACGAACAACACGCCATCTGCGAAGTCGAGACCGACGATGCGCATGGCTTCGACCAGGCTCTCGGTCAGGATTTGATTGGCGTCCCATCCGCGTTCGAGCAGGATTTGCGTGCCCTCTGTGACTTCCGGGATCATCCCGTCATAGAGGTCGTCCTTCATCTGCTCGACGAGGTCGTCGTCGTTCAAATCACGCAGGATCAGTTCGGGCTCATCACTCATGCGAACGCCATAGTCAGAAGAGGGTTAATAGTCGATATAAAAAAACCTTTATATCCTCTTTTGCCGCAGCTAGGAGAGCGGCATGGCCAATGACATGACACCCGAGCAGATCAAGGCGCTGGAGCCCGTGGACAGTCCCTGCGTGCTGATTTGCGCGATGGACCGCGACACCGACCGCTGCTTCGGCTGCGGCCGAACGCGCGACGAGATCGCCTATTGGACGGTGAAAACGCCAGAAGAACGCAAGGCCGTACTGGCCGAGCTGCCCGCGCGCATGCCCGAGTTGACCGCGAAATTGGAAGAACGGCGCAAGCGGCGGCGGACGAACCGGCGTCGGAGCTAAGGTTTAGGCCAGCAGTTCAGCCAGCCCGGAGAGCAGAGCCTCCGTATCAACCGGCTTTGAGTAAAGTGCTGCATCGGGATAGCGCTTGCGGAGCTTATCGGCTTCCGCATGAGCGGAGTGGAAGACGAAGGGTACCTGCCGCGTGGCGAGCACAGTGGCGGCTGGAAAGACTTCTTCGCGGCCCAGCATGATGTCGAGGATGGCGGCGTCGATTTCTTCGCCTTCGGCGGCGGCCAGCGCGGTCGGCAGGTCAGCCACCGGACCGACGACTTCCGCGCCCGCATCGAGCAGCATGTCTTCGAGCTCCATGGCGATAAAGGCTTCATCTTCCACGAGCAGGATGCGTCGCTTGGCCAACGTCTTCATGAACAATCCTGTGTCAGTTCCCCAAGCTTACGCTTGTTTGGCCTCAGCATCCGGCACAGGCATGAACAGACTGTGAGTAACGCCGGACTTTTCCCATTCCGATACCACGCGCGCGCGCAGCTGTTGTGCCGATAGCGATACAAGCCTCGACCCAAACCCTGCAACGTCCTCGTCCTTGGGTGGTTCCACATCTCCGCCTTGCTCGCGCCATTCCAGCACAAGCTCGGACTCCCCGTCACCCGCCGGCTGCATCGACCATTGCAGCATCAGTGAGCCGCCGTCCCTGGACAGAGCCCCGTATTTCAGCGCGTTTGTCGACCATTCATGCATGATCAGACCAAGCGGCGTGATCGATCCGGTTGGCACATCGATTTCAGGGCCTTGCCAGGTGACATCATGCGTCGAGGTGTAGGGCTTCATCAGCGTGGTGATCAGCTCGACCAACGACACGCTCTGGATCGAGGTCCGGCGCTGGGTGATGTTATGCGCCCCGGCCAGAGCGGTGATCTGCGAACGGACCTTCTTGACCAGCTCCTTGCTGTCGGGGATTTCGCGCGCAGCCAGGCTGAGCATGGAGATGATGACGGTAAAGAGGTTCTTCACGCGGTGGTTCATCTCCTGCAGCAGCAGGTCGCGCGCGGCGAGCGCTTCCTTGGCTTCGGTGATGTCGAAATTCACGCCGAACATGCGCGCATTCTCAGCGTCGGAATCGAGCACACGGCCTGCGCCAGCCAGCCACATGATGGAGCCATCGGGCTTTGGCACGCGGAATTCTCGCTTCCACTGTTTGCCCGTCTCACCGGCGCGTTCCAGGGACGCAACCATATCATCCCGATCATCCTCATGGATGGCGTTCATAAAGTCGTCGAAATCTGCCGTCTTGTCCTTCGGGATCGAAAAGAACTCCCGCACCACGCCGTCGACATGGGTGACGCCCGTTTCCGTCTCGAAATCCCATACGCCCATCCCCGCGGCCGACAGCGCAACGCGCAGCTTTTCGGTCTGGGCGCGCAGTTCGGTCTGCACTTCGGACAATTTGGTCACGTCGGAGAATGTCAGCGTCACGCCCTCGATAGGGCCGTGCACACCGCCCAGTTTGGGACGATAGGGCAGGATCTGCATGGAATAGGTGCGCGTGCCATCATTGCTGGTGACGAGGCGCTGCATCTTCTCGCCCGTCTCCATCACGGCCTTGGCATCCTGGATGATATTGTCGTCATAGACCAGCTGGCGGACCTCGCTCAGCGCCCGGCCACGATCAGACAATAAGAGCGGGAAAATCGACTTGATGCTATCGGTGAAGGTGCGCACCCGCATATCCGAATCCAGCCCGACCAGCGCCAGCTCCGTGCTTTCCAGGAAATGTGTCATGTCGAGGTTCAGCCCCGACAGCTGATCGGCCTTGGATTTCAGCTCGTCATTGACGGTGGTGAGTTCCTCGTTGGAGCTCTGCAGCTCCTCATTCATGCTCATCATCTCCTCGTTCGAAGATTTGAGCTCCTCATTGGCCGTCTCCAGATCCTCGACCGTGGAGCGCAGGCGCAGGCGCGTGACGCGCAGCTCTTCTTCGAGCTCATGCACCGCGTCGATGGCTTCTGGGGCTTCGCTGATGTCGGATGCGATTTCCTGGCGGAAGGCGTCGGCCTCAGTGATGACCACGAGCTTTGTGCCGTCACTCAGCGGGTCCACGACGAGGTCGATCGTCTGCACGCCGTAATCCGAGCGGACCTCGACATCCTGACGTGCCTGTCGGCGATCGCTCTCCGACGCCTTGCGCACCATCGGCTGCACCGCTTCGCGGAAGTCCTTGCGCGCGAGCGACGCGAGCTGACGTGTCGGCGTGCCGGACGGGAAGTCGAGATATTTCGTCAGCTTGCCGGCGGAGCTGAGAATGTCGCCATGGCGGTCGAGAATGATATGCGCTGGGGCGTAGCGGCCCAGCAGCCGCGCCATGGCCGCGTCGGGGTCGGCATTGCTGTTGAAGTCGCGGCGGCGGGCCTTGCGCGCGCGGTAGCTGTCGCCGACGATGCGGCGCGTGACCGGAAAATTCTTGGGATAGGCGCCGCGTCCGGGCTCCCGCTTATAAAGCCGCGCTTTCTGGTCGACCGTGGCGAACAACTTCTCATTCGCGCCGATCGATTCCGAGCTGCCAAGAAACAGATAGCCGTCATCGCGCAAAGCGTAGTGGAACAGCGGGATCACCGCGCGCTGGATGTCGTCACCGAAATAGATCAGCAGGTTTCGGCAGCTGATCAGGTCGAGCTTTGAAAACGGCGGATCCTTGATCAGGCTATGCGAGGAAAAATGCACCATGTCGCGGATGCGACCGTCGATCTCGAAATGACCATCTGTCCCGAAGGTGTAACGCTCGCGCAGATGGTCCGGAATATGCTTGAGCGATGACAGCGGATATTGACCCAGACGCGCCTGCGTCAGCATCTGCTCATCGATATCGGTCGCGAAGATCTGCACCCGGCGCTCCTTGTCCTGCTCAGCCAGCGCGGCGGCAAACAGGATCGCGATGGTATAGGCTTCTTCGCCTGAAGAGCAGCCCGGCACCCAGACCCGGATCGGCCGCTTGGCATCGGACCGCTCAATCAGTTCGGACACGGCGTATTCGTCAAGCGCCTTGAAGGTCTCGGGGTCGCGGAAGAAGCTCGTGACGTTGATCAGCACGTCGCGCAGCAGCGCTTCGCACTCCAGCGTGTCGTTCTCGATCCGCGCGAGGTAGTCGGACGGCTCCGTGATTTCCAGAACATACATGCGCCGCTCGATCCGGCGCGTCAGGGTAGACTGCTTGTAGCCGGAGAAGTCGTGGCCGACCGTTTCCTTCAGCACTTCGCAGATCGCATCGATATGATCGGCAATACTGCCCGCGCGGCCTTCGCTGTCTTCCTTGTTGGAAAAGAAATTGGCGATGCGGTCGCAGATTTTCTCCGGCGGAAGGACAAAGTCGACAAATCCCGTGCCGATCGCGGACATGGGCATGCCGTCGAATCGCGCCGTATCGGGTTGCTGCGCCGCGCAGATGCCGCCGCGTTCCTTGATCGCGCGCAGTCCGGCTGCACCGTCTGAACCTGTTCCCGACAGGATGATGCAGGCCGCATTCGCGCCTTGGTCGCGCGCGAGGCTGAAGAAGAAATCATCGATCGGACGGCGCACACCGCGCGGCTCGTCAAAGGCCTCCAGCGTCAGCACGCCGTCATTGATGACGAGGCTATTGCCGGGCGGGATGACATAGGCATAGCCCGGCTGCACCGTTTCGCCGCCCGCAATCTGGCGCACGCTCAGCGTCGTGCGGCGATCCATTAGCTCGGCCATCATAGACACATGGGTGGGGTCGAGGTGTTGCACGATGACGAAAGCGAGATCGCTGCCCTCTTCGACCGCGCCCAGCATGTCGTTGATGGCTTCCAATCCACCCGCCGACGCACCCACCCCGATGATGGGGCAGAAGTGCGGATCTGCCTGCATGGCTTCGATGGGGTCCACAGCGCTCACAGCTTGCCCTAACAAGATGCCCGGTCCGGTGAAAGCGGCAAAGCATTTATCTCAACAGTGAGCAAGTTGGGCGGTCCTGGGCATCGCGCTCTTCCCCATTCCTTCACTCGGTCCCATAGGCGCACCATGCGCATCGTCCTCCACCAACCCGAAATCGCCGGGAACTTCGGCAATATCCTGCGCACATGTGCCTGCTTCGGACTGCCGCTCTGCGTGATCGAGCCGCTCGGCTTTCCGCTCGCGCGCAAGGATGTCCGCCGCGCGGCCATGGATTACGGCGCCGCGGTCGATCTGACCCGCCATGCGAGCTGGGACGACTATGCGCACACACCCGCCCGCCGCGTGCTGTTCACGACACGTGGCGCGACGGCATTGACGGACTTCTCATTCCAGCCCGGCGACCACCTCGTCTTCGGAGCCGAGTCCTGTGGCGTGCCGGACGCCGTGCATGCCGCCTGCGACGCCGCTGTGCTGATCCCGCTCGCGCCGGGCGCACGGTCGCTCAATCTCGGCAACGCTGTCGCGATCGCCGCTTGGGAAGCGCTGCGCCAAACCGGACATTAAGCTTCACGCAGGCGTGACCGATCGACCCGCGAGCGTGAATTGCGACGCCTTCAATCCATGCTCACTATGAACGCATGACCCGCACAACTCTCATTGCCCTGCTACTCACCCTGCCCCTTCCGATCGGCTTTCTGATCGTTAGCGGCGCGACTTCGCCTGCGCCCGCCTATGCCGCGCCGGCCACGGCCCACCAGCTCACCCCCGACGACACTGCTCTGCTGCTATCGCTGACTGAGCGTGGTGATCGGGCGGGCAAGGCCCAAGCCCTGCGCGAGCGCTTCTCCGCCGCCTATGTCGCGCCCGCGCTGGAGCTCTATGGTCACGTCGGCGATCCGAACTTGCGCGCGGAGCTCCTGGACGGGCTGCGCCGGACGACCGGCCAGGATTATGGCCGCGACATCAATGCCTGGTACCGCTGGCTGTGGAACGAGCCTGAAGCCTCGGTCGCGGGCTATGCCGATTTCAAGGCGCAATTCTACAAACGCATCGACCCGCGGTTCGAGCGCTATTTCGCGGGCCGCCAAAGGAGCGCCCGCATCCGATTGGACGAGATCCGCTGGGGCGGCGTGAGGCAGGACGGTATCCCGCCACTCCGCGCACCGAAAATGCTGCATGCCGATGAGGCCGCCTATCTTGACGACGGCGACATCGTCTTCGGCATAGAGGTGAATGGCGACGTGCGCGCCTACCCGAAGCGCATTCTCGCCTGGCACGAGATGTTTACCGACCGCGTCGGCGGGGTGGAAGTCGCAGGCGTCTACTGCACGCTGTGCGGCACAGTCATCCTCTATGACATGCAGGGCCACGGGCTCGGCACGTCGGGTTTTCTCTACCGCTCCAACAAGCTGATGTATGACGCGGACACGCAGTCGCTCTGGAATACGCTGCAGGGCGCGCCTGTTCTGGGTCCGCTCGTCGACCAAGACATAGAGCTGCCGCACCGCAGCGTCGTGACCACCACATGGGGGAAGTGGCGCGACCGCCATCCCGACACCAAAGTGCTCTCGCGCGATACGGGCCACCGCCGCGACTACCGCGAAGGTGTCGCCTATCACGACTATTTCGCCGATGACGACCTGATGTTCAACACGCCGTTTGCCGACACACGCCTGGCCAACAAGACCGAAGTCCTGGCCCTGCGCTTCAAGGGACCGGGCAAGCCGACGGCGATCTCGACCGAATTTCTGCAAGCCAATCCGGTCTACCGCGGCCGCACCCAAAATCAGGACTATGTCGTGCTGACCGACGAGACCGGTGCCAACCGCGTCTATGATCCCAAGGGTGTGACGCTGGTCCGGTTCGACGGAGCGGACCGCGCGCAAGCTCGCGATGGTCGCAGCTTTCGCGTGACCGAGTCCAAGCTGATCGGCCCGGACGGCACGGAGTTGCCCCGCCTACCCTACCATCGCGCCTTCTGGTTCGGATGGCATGCCAGCTACCCGAATAGCGAACTGGTCAAATAGCTCTGCGCCGCCTAGCGTGGCGGCATGTTCGACGAACGAAAACAACGCGCCGCCGGCTGGTTCAGGGACCTGCGCAACGACATCTGCCGAGAGCTCCAGCGCGTCGAAGACGATGCGCCGGACGACCTCTACCCCGGAGAGCCCGGCCGCTTCACCTTCGAGCCGTGGTTGCGCAAAGTCGAGAATGGCGGCGGCGGAACCGGCGGCATGCTGCGTGGGCGCGTGTTTGAAAAATGCGGCGTTCATATCAGCGCGGTCCAGGGCGAGTTCACCGAGGAGATGGCGGCCCGCGTGCCCGGCGCGGATGAGGATCCGCGCTTCTGGGCGGCGGGCATCAGCCTGATCTGTCACCCGCGCAATCCGCGCATGCCGGCGGTTCATATGAACACGCGCTACATCGTGACGACGCAGGACTGGTTCGGCGGCGGAGCGGATCTGACACCCGTGCAGCACGACCAGCGCAATCCGGAAACGGAGGACGCCCGCCACTTCCACGCCGCCATGCGCGCACCCTGCGACGCCCATGGCCGCGACTGGGAACGCTACCGCGACTGGTGCGACGAGTATTTCCACCTGCATCACCGCGACGAGCCCCGAGGCGTCGGCGGAATATTCTACGACCGCGTCAACAGCGGAGACTGGGACGCCGATTTCGCCTTTACCCAGGACGTCGGCCGCGCCTTCATCGACGCCTATATCCCCATCGCCCGCCGCCGCATGATGGAGCCGTGGTCGGAGGCAGAGCGCGAAGAACAGCTCATCCTGCGCGGCCGCTATGTCGAGTTCAACCTTCTCTGGGACCGCGGCACGACCTTCGGGCTGAAGACAGGCGGCAATGTGAAGACGATCCTCAGCAGCATGCCGCCGGTGGTGAAGTGGCCGTGAGTGAAGCTTGGAACGAGGCGTATCTGGACGTGAGAAAGCGAATGGATCGCTGGAGCGTTTGGGTCTCTATTTTCGCGCCCATCGCCCTTATTGTCGCGGTGCTCTCTGGCAGCGTTATGCTGGCCATGATGTTCAACCCGATCGTCGGGTTGATCGCATTTCTGTTCGGGGGCCTCGCCGCAGGGGTTACGGCGTTTGTCGTTGGTTCCGACAAACTTAGAATTGCCGACGCGGTGGCGCTCAATTGCCCCAATTGCCAAACATCGGTGACCCACTGGAACGGGGCAATCCTCGCCATTGACTATCTATGCCGCAAATGTGGCCGACCTCATGCGAGGCTGGGCGAGTGAGTGCGCGACTAGACCGTAACCGCTGGGATGCATTGCTGGCACGCCAAGGCTTGTCCGACAACGGCATGTTTGACCGCCTCGCGACGCTCCACTCTGAACGCCATCGCCACTACCACACGGCCACCCACATCAACGCCATGCTCGGCCATCTCGATGCGCGGCGGGACACGGCCGCGCGGCCGGACCTCATCGAGCTGGCCATCTGGTTTCACGACGCTGTCTACAAGCCGATGAGCAAGACCAATGAGGCGGACAGCGCGGAGATGGCGCGGGCATATCTCGCCGGGCATATGGAGCCGGACGCGGTGGACTGGATCGACGAGACCATACGCCTGACCGCGAACCACGGCGATACGACCGATCCCGACACAGCGCTGATGCTGGACATCGACCTGTCGATCCTCGCGACCGCGCCGGACGTCTATTCCGACTACACCCAGCGCATCCGGCGCGAATATCGGTGGGTGCCGGGGCCGCTCTACCGCAAGGGTCGCGCCGACGTGCTGCGCCACTTCCTCGCCATGCCGCGCATCTACAAGACGGACGCGCTCGCAGATGAGTGGGAAGCGCCCGCGCGCGCCAATCTGCAAGCCGAATTGGAAAACCTATGAGCAAGCCTGTGCTGGTTTTTGACCTCGGTGGGGTAGTCGTGCCTTGGATTGGGTTCGAAGCATTGGCGTCGATGACCGGGCTGGACCGAGAAACTATCGACCGTCGCTTCCAGACCGACCCGGCGCTGCATGACTATGAGACCGGCCGCTCGACCACGGCGGAGTTTTGCGACGCCCTGCCGCGTGTTTACGGTCTAGATATCGCACCCGCCGACGTGCCAGCGCTTTGGAACAGCTGGGTCCTGCCGCCCTTTCCCGGCGTGGTCGAGGCCATCACAGCGCTGCGGCGCAGCCACCGCACCGCCTGCCTGTCCAACACCAACGCACTGCACTGGGCACATATCGAGGGCTATTTCGACCGCAACGCGCTGTTCGACATCGCCCTCGCCTCGCACGAGATGCATGCCGCGAAGCCCCATGCGGAAATCTACCGCATGGCAACCGCGCGGCTCGGCGTGCAGCCCGGCGACATTCACTTTTTCGAAGACACGACGGTCAACATCGAGGGCGCTCGGGCCGCGGGTTGGACGGTGCATCCAGTGGACCGCCGTCACGGCGTTCTGCCGGTGCTGGAAAGTCTCGAGCTACTCGCCTAGGGTGAACACATGATCCGCCAAACGCTTTTACTGACAGCCGCCGCCCTGCTCCTGGGATGCGCGGCCGACGCCGAACAGACAGCACCCTTGACGCCGGCTCCGGCCGCACAACCCGCGCCGCTCGCCTTTCCTACCACTATCGAGCCGGAGCTCGCCGACCGCTTCTCGCGCCTCGCGCTGAACTGCGTGCAGCAGGAATTTCCGAACAAGATTTCGCGCACGACCAATGATGCGGAGTCGATCGGTGCCCCGCGCGAACTCTTCCCGGTTTTCTACGGCTGTTTTGATTGGCACTCGGCTGTGCATGGCCACTGGCTGCTCGTGCGATTGCTGCGGTTGGACGCGCTCTCGCCAGACGCACGCGCGGAAGCGCTGGCCAAGCTGGACGAGAACATCACGGCGGAGAACGTCGCGGGCGAGCTGGCCAATTTCCGGCGCGCGGAGCGCGGTTCCTGGGAGCGGCCCTATGGCTGGGCGTGGCTGTTGCAGCTGACAGCCGAGTTGCGCGAATGGGACTCGCCAGAAGCGCGCGAATGGCTTGCCCAGTTAGAGCCGCTGGAAGCCGACATCGTCGCGGCCACGAAAGAATGGCTGCCCAAGCTCGCCTATCCCATCCGGCTCGGCACCCACAACCAGAGCGCGTTTGCCATGACGCTGATGCTGGATTGGGCAGAGGTGGCAGGCGATGAACAATTCTCAGCGCTGATCAAGTCCGGCGCGCGAGACTACCACGCGGACGATGTCGACTGCCCTCTGTCCTATGAACCGTCTGGCGAGGACTTTCTCTCGCCCTGCCTGATGGAGGCTGACTTGATGCGCCGCGTTCTGGCGCCAGAGGACTATAGTGGTTGGCTCACCGCCTTCCTGCCGAATATCCCGACAGACGGGTCGGCCGATTGGCTCGCGCCCGCCATCGTGCTCGACGCCAGCGACGGCAAGCTGGTGCATCTGGATGGGGTGAACTCCAGCCGCGCCTGGAACCTCTACAATATCGCCCGCGCCCTGCCCGAAGACGACCGTCGCCGCGCCGCGCTCGTCGCCGCCGCCAAAGCCCACGCGGACGCCGGCGTCGCCGCCGTCTCGGACGAACACTATTCCGGCTCCCACTGGCTCGCCAGCTTTGCGACCTATCTGATGACGGATCGTGGCTGGAACAAAAGTGCGGGCGGATGACCGAAGACCTCGACAAGCAGCACGCCATCGAGCGGCAGAAGACCTTGCGCGCGGGGCTGTGGCTGGTTGCGCTGCTGTTGGTGCTCGGCGCGCTGTTCTTCGCCTACCGCTTTGTCACCGCGCCCGTTCGCATGGCGCAGGACACGACGGAAAGCGCGGTGGAGACGGTCTCGGAAACGGCGACCAAAGTGCTGTCCGTGCGCCATGTCGAAGTCGCGAGCGGGCGGCGCTTTTCGCGACTGGCGGACAAGGCTCACGCCGTGCTGATCACCCACCCGGTGAGCGCGCCGGACGGCATGGGCGAGCGCACCTTCAGGGCGGCGAATTTGCGCGGAGCGCAGGATAAGGTTTGCACCTTCTCACTCGACTTCGGCGCGGGACCGGTGGAGGTCTTCGCGGCATCGGACAATGACGGTTTCGCGACCAATCGCGCGATGGCCGGCGAGGCGGAGCGGCAGGTCAGGCTGGTATTTGTGTCTGAGGCCGGATCGCTCGGACTGAACGCGCAGACGGATGCCGATGGCTGGGCCCTGTTGTGGCGGCGTAGAAATGCGGCGAGCAAACCGCTGGACGACGCGACGGCGGCCAAACGCGCGATGGACGCGCTGGCCGAAGCGGCAAACGTCTGCGGCCCGGATAAACCCGGCAACCCTTGACCCGCCTCACCCGTTTACCCCACACAAGACCCCCAGAGTAAAGGAACACACCATGGCAATGACCCTGATGGACATGATTACCCAGGCAGCAGGCGGAACGGCGCAACAGGCCGGCAGCCCCTACGGCCTCAATCCGCAACAGAGCCAACAGGCTGTCGGCGCGCTGCTGCCCGCCATCAGCTCGGCCATGAAGCGCAACGCGAGCTCGCCGCAGGGACTCGCCGGGCTACTGGGTGCGCTGCAGAACGGCGGCCATGACCGTTATCTGGACGACCCAAGAGCACTGCAACAAAACGCACAAACCGAAGGCAACGGCATTCTCGGCCATCTCTTCGGCTCCAAGGACGTCAGCCGCAATGTCGCCAGCCGCGCTTCCCAGCAGACGGGTCTGCCCGTCGATGCGCTGAAGAAGATGCTGCCCGTGGTCGCGATGATGGCGATGGGCGCGATGGGCAAGCAACAGCGCGGCAGCTCCGGCCTGCAGGGCATGCTGCAGGGCGCGCTGATGAACCAGCTGCTCGGCGGCGGTCAGGCGGCCTCTGCCAAGGGCGGCTTGGGCTCCATGCTCGGCGGCCTGCTCGGCGGCGGCGCGACCCCGATGGTCCCGCAACAACAGCAGGCACACCAGCAGGGTCTGGGCATGCTCGGCGGACTGCTCGACGCGGATGGCGACGGGAGCATGTTCGACGATATTCTTGGGATGGCGATGAACAGGCGATAGCGCCGCCCTACTCCCGGACATGAAGTCCGGGTCGAGCCCGGATGAGCTAAACTCAGCAACATCCAAACAAAAAAGCCCGCCGTCTCCAGCGGGCTTTTGCGTGTCTGCGAAGGCAAGCCGCTAGATTTTCGTGTCACCTGTCGGGCTCATCCGCTCGCCGACCATGTCTCCGCCGTCCATGGTCAGGTCGGCCGTGCCCATGCGTGCATGGTAATCTGCCATGTCCGCTTCGAGTGTGTCGAGGTGCATCATGCGCTTGATCAGCGGCGAGACCACGATCAGCGCAACGCCGACCCCGACGGCCACCCAGCCAATAGTGGAGTAGACGTCCAGCACGATGCGCTGCGTCTCCGCCAGTGCGGCTTCGGCGTCCAGCCCCGCGAGCTTGTCCTCGGAGCTGGTCAGCTTGGCGATCTGCGCGGCGACGAAATTGCCCGCGCCGGAGGCAAGGAACCACGCGCCCATGATCAAACCGACCATGTTTGGCGTGGACAGCCGTGTCATCGCCGACAGACCGACGGGCGACAGGCAGAGCTCGCCCGTCGTGTGCAGCAGGTAAATCAGGAAGATGAACAGCACAGGCGTCAGGTTGCCCAGACCCGCGGAGTTCGCGCCCCAGACCAGCACGAGGAAGCCGAGGCCCAGCTGGATCACGCCCAGCCCGAACTTCGCGCCCGTCGACGGGTCCATATTCCGCTTGGCCAGCCACGCCCAGGCAATTGCGAAGAGCGGCCCCAGGAAAACGATGTAGATCGCGTTGAGCGACTGGAAGATCGAGGCTTCCTGCTTCTCGCCAAGGATGGTGAGATCGACCGCACGGTCGGTAAACAGGTTGAGCGAGGAGCCGGCTTGCTCAAACAGTGCCCAGAAAAGCACTTGTACGGTAATCAGGAACAGCGCCGCCAGAATGCGGTTGCGCGCATGAGCGGGCAAAGTCGCGACAGCGCGGTAGAGGATGTATCCATAGATGCCGACCATGGTGACGAGCAGCGTAAGGCCGACAGTGCCTTCGTCGCGGACGAGATACCAGATCACGCCGATCCCGGCGAATGACAGAATATAGATGAGCCATTCGCGGCTCAGGAAGCCGCCGACTTTCTCGCGTAGGTACGCCGGGTTCGGTGGTTCGCCCGCGCCGTTCAGCAATGGCTTGCCGAAGACGAAGACCAGCAAACCCGCCAGCATGCCGATACCCGCGAGACCAAACCCGTAGGACCAGCCATAGGTCTGGCCGATCTGACCCGCGAGCAGAGCGCCGCCCGCAGCGCCGAGATTGATACCGACATAGAAGAGCGTGAAAGCGCTATCCCGGCGGATGTCCGTCTTAGAATAGAGCTCACCGACGATGGCGGAGATGTTGGCCTTGAGAAAGCCCGTACCCGCGATAATCAGCGCGAGGCTGAGGTAGAAGATGTTGAGTACGGTCGCGTCGCGGAACGCCGGATCGGTGACTGGGGCGCCTTCGATCGCCATGCCGGCGTGGCCGAGCACGAGCAGGATAGCGCCGACCAGAATGGCCTTGCGCTGTCCCAGATATCGGTCCGCAATCATGCCGCCGATGACCGGCGTGATATAGACCAGCGTCGTATAGGCGCCGTAGATTCCGTAGGCTTGTCCATCGGTAAAAAGGAAGTGCTTGGTGAGGTAGAAGATCAGCAGCGCGCGCATGCCGTAATAAGAAAAGCGCTCCCACATCTCCGCGAAGAATAGAATGTAAAGGCCCTTGGGATGCGTCCGCATCTGCCAAAGCGCGTTAAGCAAGCCGATGGCGATAAAGCCGAGCAATATCCAAACAAAAGTGGTCAAGACTTGGGTCCCCTGGTCCGTGTGCGGGCTTGGCGCTCGCTTCTATCTGCCGCGACTGCCACACGGCCTTCGCTTCCGCAACGGCTGCGCTGAAACTGTGAAGGCCTAGCGCCGCATCCCGAAGATCGCCCGCGCGCCGGCGGCGTCTTTCGCGATCTGGTCCTTCAACAGCTCGAAGCTGTCGAATTTGCGCTCGTCGCGGATGAAGCTGCGGAAGCGGACCATCATGCGCTTGTCGTAGATGTCCTGATCGAAATCGAAGATATGGGCTTCCAGCCGCGCCTCCTCGCCGCCCACGGTCGGACGCGTGCCTGTATTCGCGACAGCCGGGAGCCAGTCTGACACTCCCGCGACGTGGCATTCCACGGCATAGACGCCCGCCTTGGGTCGGACGAGATCCCCGAAGCCGATATTGGCCGTTGGCCAGCCGATGGTGCGGCCGCGTTGCTGTCCCGTCTGCACAACGCCGTCGACCATCCACGGGCGCGACAGCATGTGTTGAGCGTGGAAGACGTCGCCTTGCGCGAGCGCTTTTCTGATCTCGGTCGAGCCATATTTGCCGTAGAGCGCGTGCAGACCGACGGGAGAGACAGGCGTAACGCCGATCCCGCGTTCTCCGCAGAGCCGGGTCAGGCTCTCCACATCACCGCAGCGGTTCTTCCCGAAGCCGTAATCGGACCCCACGACCACATGGCGGATACCGAGGCCGCGGTGCAGCACCCGCTCAACGAACTGCGTGTCGTCCATGTCCCTGAGTTGCTCGTCGAACGGCAGCTCGAACAGCAGGTCCACACCAAGCTCGTTGAGGATACCTTCGCGCAGCCCCGCGCTCATCAGGCGAAAGGGCGGAGTGTCGGGCTTGAAGAAACGCCTCGGGTGCGGGCGGAAGAGGCCGATGCCGGAGGGGGCATTGTACTCGCGCGCGATTGCGCGGACCTGGGTGATGACCGCTTGATGCCCCCGGTGCAGCCCGTCGAAATTGCCGAGCGCAATGACCGCGCCACGCGCGCCCTTGGGAAGATCGGTATAGGTGGTGAAGGTGCGCATCCGCGTGATCGCGCCCCTAGTCTTCGGACGGTTCGGGCCGCTTTTTCACGAACACGCCGGCATCGCCGCGGCAGACTTTCACGCCGTCCACCTCGCAATGGCATTTCATTTTTACCCGGCCGGTGCGCGCGTTGATATCGTCGACGACGGCAACGGCGGTGACGACCGCGCCGATCAGCACGGGCTTGCGAAAGCGCAGGTTCAGCTCGACGAAAACCGCGCCCGGCCCCGGCAGGTCATTGCCAAGCACGGCGGAGATAAAGCTCGCCGACAGCGCGCCGTGGGCGATGCGTCCGTCGAACCCGGCGGCACGCGCGGCCGCGTCGTCCATATGGATCGGATTGTGGTCACCGGTGATATCGCCAAAGGTGTCGATCATTTCGCCGGTAATCGTCGCGGTGGTTTCCGCGCGCATGCCGGGCTGCAGGTCGTCCAGATAATATTTAACGTCACTCATCCGCGCCGACTAGCAGGGTGGGCGCGGCGCGTGAACGCTAAACTTTCCGGACGCTTACTATCTGGACATTTTACCAGGCGAGTTCCGAGAGCTGATAGCGCGCCGCCACGCCGTGCTCCTCGCACAGCGCACGGAAGCGGGCTTCCGTTTCGCCGTAAAGCCCGTCCTGAATGAACAGGCAGTCAATGCCTTCGTTCTGCGCGCCGAGCACGTCGGTGAACAGATTGTCGCCAATCATCAGAATACGCTCGGGCACATAGCCCATGACCTGCTCCAGCCAGGCGCGGCCCAAGCGGTAAATCGGCTTATGCGGCTTACCGCCGTAAACGACCTCGCCGCCCATCTTCTCATAGATCTGCGCCAGCGCGCCGGAGCAGAACAGGATGCGGCCATCGACCTTCACACGCACGTCCGGATTGGTGCAGACCATCGGCATGTCGCGCTCCAAAAGGTCACGCAGAATGCCCGTATAGCTGCGCACCTCGTCCTCATCTGCATAGAGACCGGTGCAGATCGCGAAGTCCGCGTCATCCATATCGGCGAAGTTCATGGGCACCTGATCGAACAGCCCGACATCGTCCTCGCTCCCGGGGCCTTCCGGCACGATCAGGAAAGCGGGGCCGGGCGAACGGCGCGCGAGCTCGTTCACCACGGCGTCACCGCTCGTGACGATGGCGTCGAAAAAGCCGTCCGGCATTTCGATCTCCGCAAAGCTCTCCGGGATGGTCACGCTGGGACGCGAACTGTTGCTCATCAACACGACCGGGCCGACCTGTTCCCGGTAGCGCTCGAGCGCCCCGCAGGCCGCGAAGTGCGGGCGACGCCCATTATGCACCACGCCCCAGATATCACAGAAGATCGCGTCATATTCGGTCGCGATATCGCCGAGACCACCGAGGAGTTGAAAGCTTTTTTCCATGGCGCGGCGGTTAGGTGCGGGACGGGCCGCTGTCTAGCAGTGGAAGCAATCGCTCCCAATCGGGCTGCCCGGCGGCAGGGCGGGTGCGGGGACGACGGGGGCAGCCGCGCTGGCGGGGCGGTCGAGATAGCGTTCGATCTCCCGCGCGAGCCAGCCGTCCGCCGCGTTGACACGGGCGCGCCGAGACAATTCCGTTCCAAGACTGCCCAGCTCGGTCTCCGCATGGGCGCGCACGATGGGCGTGGCCTGTGCGTTGCTCGACAACTCCATCAGCGCATAGGCGTAGCGTGTCCTGACGGCCTGCGCGATCTCCGCGCGGCGTCCGCTGGCCGGGCGCAGCACTTGGCGGCGGGTGGCTTCCAACACGTTCTCTAGGGACGGATTGGCGGCGTCACGGCGATTGAATTCGACAAGTCGCGCCGCGCGTTGCGGGTGGAGCAGCGCCGAGAACGTCAGCGACGACGCCGTATCGGCCGCCGCCACGACATCGAAGGCGGGCGCGGCGGTCTTGCGGAACAGCTCGCGGTCATTGTCGGCGAAGGACCAGCTGCCGAGGCGCGGGGTCATCCGGCTCAGCACATCATCGGAGAGGTCCAGCGCGTCGGGATCGAGCGTGGCGAGCACGGCGGCGAGCGCCTCCTGCTGGCGCGCGGGCGAAACGATCTGCGCCGCATCCGCTTCGCCAGCCAGACCATAGTCGAACGTCATGCCGCCGATCACCTTCGCCGCAGCTGCCGTCTGGTACCGGTGATAGAGATAGATTGGCACGATAGCGGCGTTGAGGTCCGATTGCGGGCGACACCCCGGCAGATTATCCGGCCCAAAGCGCTCTAATGCGTAGGCGCGGACCGCCATGACCTCGCGCAGCGTTGCGACCGGATCAGACCCATTGTCCCAGACGGAGCCTTCTGGATTGGCGGTGCCAGCACTGCGTCCGTCGCTATCCGCCACATAGGACAGACCGCGGGCTTTCGCGTCTGCGAGAATGGCGTCTCTTTGCACATCGCTATGGTCGCCGTAGAGCCAGTCGGCCGTTACGAGATCCCACGCGCCGAGCCCGACACCGTAGACATTGGAGAGATCGAGACCGTCCTCGCCCATCCTCACATCCGGCGCGGGGTAGTCCATAACGCTCGCCTTATCGTCGGAGCTCGCGCCGAAATTATGCGCAAAGCCGAGACTGTGCCCAATCTCGTGGGCGGAGAGCTGACGGATGCGCATCAGGGCGAGTTGCACCGGATCATCCGCCTCGCCGCTGTCGGTCTTCCCAGCGCCCAGAAGCCCTTCGAAGATCATGCGGTCCTGACGCACTCTGAGCGACCCCAGATTGACGTGGCCCTTCAGCCGCTCGCCCGTGCGCGGGTCGACGACACCGCCGCCGTAGGACCAGCCGCGCGTCTGCCGGTGGACCCACTGCACGACATTATAGCGCACATCGAGCGGATGGGCGTCTTCGGGCAGGATTGCCACACGGTAGGCGCCAGCCTTGCCCGCCGCCGCAAATCCGTCCACCCACCACTGCGCGCCCTCGACCAAGGCACTGCGGATCGGCTC